>WTIY01000262.1 GCA_011525065.1 Flavobacteriales bacterium | reverse complement strand
TTTCAAAAATGACCAAAGATTTTTTTGGATCCACTTTGTTTTCACTCAAAAACATTTCGTGGGACCGCTGAAACATGTCCATATTGACTTTGGTAACGGGCCTGAAACTTCCTCTTAAAGCCAAAACATTCTTTTTATAAAGGATCCGCGCCGGAAGGATGTTATTGCCATCTGGCCCAAAAATAACGGCCTCAGTCATCCCATTTTTCAACAACTGAAGACTCATCAATCGATTGTCAACATCAGCAAACTTTGGTCCCTCAAAGTTAATGGTATCAATTTCTATTTTGTCGTGATCAATGTGATCGTAGAGGTAACGAAGTAACTTTTTGGGCTGATCATGCTTGTAAAAGGCTCCGTAAATAAGATTTACACCCAGAACTCCAAGGGTCTGCTGTTGAAGAACAGCTTCAGTTTCCTTAAAACGAATGTGTAAAATGATTTCGCTGTAATCTTCTGCTGGGTCTGTTTGAAAGCGGATGCCAACCCATCCATGGCCCAGGTATTTTTTGGCAAAGTCAATGGTCGCCACCGTATTGGCGTAAGCAAAGAACATTTTTCGTGGATGTTTGTCACGAGAAATTCGCTCCTCAATCAGGTGAATCTCATGCATCAACATTTTTTTTAGTCGGGCTTCGGTGACATAACGCCCCTCGGGTTCCACTCCGTAAATCGCATCACTAAAATCTTTGTCATAAGCCGACATGGTTTTAGCGATGGTTCCTGAAGCCCCACCGGCCCTAAAGAAATTACGCACAGTTTCCTGTCCCGCGCCAATTTCAGCAAAGGTGCCGTAAATATTTTCGTTAAGATTAATGCGAAGCGCCTTGTCTTTTATCGAAGGAATGGTTTCAAATTTCTTGTCACCGGGGAGAAGGTCAGGCATGGTTGCGCTCTCTAAGTTTATAACAAAGGTACTAATTACGCCAGCCCAACAAAAAAAATACTGCTATTTTTGCACCTATGTCGCACCCCATTTCATTGACCTTCTTGGGTACCGGTACTTCTCAAGGAATACCTGTTGTGGGCAGTAAGCACCCGGTTTGTTTGAGTGATGATCCTCGTGATAAGCGACTTCGCGTCTCCATCTTGCTTCAATGGGGTCAAACAAATGTCGTGGTTGATTGTGGGCCTGATTTCCGCCAGCAAATGCTCACCAGTGGTATTGATCGTCTCGATGCGGTTTTAATGACTCATGAACACAACGATCACATGGCTGGACTCGATGACGTTCGTCCATTTAATTTTATTCAAAAAGAAGCCATACCGCTTTATGGTACTAAACGAACCATAGAGGCCGTCAAAACTAGGTTTCCTTATATTTTTGATCAGGTTAACAAATACCCTGGAGCCCCTGCCATAGCCACGCAGATCATCAATCCCTATGTGCCGTTCGACTTGATGAACAAACACATTACACCCATTGAGGCCATGCATGGTAATTTGCCGATAATCGGTTTTAAAATAGACAATATGGCCTATATGACCGACGTTAAAACTCTAGACCAAAGGGCAAAGGACGCCCTAAGTGATTTGGATCTTTTGGTCTTGAGTGCGTTGAGACTTGAGCCTCATCGAATGCATCTGAACCTAGAAGAGGCTTTAAATTTAATTCAAGAATTGAGACCAAAACGCACCTATTTGACACACATCAGTCATCTAATGGGTTTTCATGACGAGGTCACCAAAAAATTACCTCATGGCGTCTATTTAGCCCATGATCAACTAAAAATACAATTATAATGAAGTCGCGAATCTACATGTACTTATTTTTCTTTAGTCTGTTGCTCTTGCTGTTTATGTACGTGAATCAATCGACTATTTTTGATCGTCAGGTCGCAACAATTGAAGTATTCGAAGAAAAAAACAATACATTGAAGGATTCTATTGCCCAGTTGAACCAAGCACTTTCAGAGGCGACCTATTTCGATTTATTGACCAACGATGCTGCCCGAACTTACTTTGAGCAGTTGGGTATGGAACCTGAACAGGTCGCCAATCAAGTCAAAGAGCGCATTTATGAGTACAATTTGCAAAAAGGAGGAAATCCCCTGGTTCCATTTGGAAAAATGAATGGAGAATGGCGCGTCAATCGGGTTAAATTTTTAAATCATCGTTGGCTCATCGCCGACTGCAGCGATGGTCGTGCATGGGGTGAAATTTGGATTGAATATTTTTTTGATCAGAATGCCGACTTGGATTTAACGACTCGTGCCCAAGTGCTCTATCCTTAACGCCCTTTTTTACTGATTTTATTCCTGAATTAGGTGTTTAGAAAATGATTCAGTGCCTCGAAGTTATCAGGACTGACACCGTGTCCTATGGGATATTCTTTGTAGGTGAGGTCGCAGCCTAACTGCAACAAGGTGTTTTTTGTATTCCGGGCCCAATCCACAGGGATGACTTGATCCTGAGTGCCATGAGAAATAAAAAACTTACTGTATGAGCACGAGTGCAGCGCAATGTCATCTGGGAGAATGTCGGGATTTAGATAGCCACTTAAACAAACTACCTTATCAATGCGTTTTTGAGTCATTGCCACAGCATAGCTCAGTATGGCGCCTTGGCTAAACCCCAAAAGGCTAATCTTGTTTTCATCCACATTGAGCTGCTTTTTAATGATCTCGATAATATTGATCAAATCATTCACCGCATGTCGTGCCTGTTGCTGGTCACTCCATTTTCCTTGTGGCTGATCAAAATAAATGGAATACCAAGCATGACTAGGCCCGCCCAAAGGGATCGGGGCTTGAAGCGCGACAATCGCAAAATCTGGATTGAGATAAGGCGCGAAGCTAAATAAATCGTGCATGTTGCTGCCATAGCCGTGCAATAGGATGAGTAGTGGCGCTTTTTCGCTGCGCCGACTTGGCCGATAAAGACAGTCTAAAGAAAGATTCAATGGATTTCCGACTTTGCTCATTGATCCAAAAATTTAAACCAACGCTGAAAGGCTTCACTGAGGTAGGGGATGCCCTTGTTTTGGCCCAGGATGGCCATAATCAAAGAAAAAACCCAAAGACACACTACGGTCCAATACACATAAAATCCCACTGGAAAGTTCTGCAGCCAAACAGCAGCAAAAAGTCCAATGAGCAGTCCAAACATGTTTTTTATGTGCCAGGTGGTATTTGGGTCCTTGCGTTCTCGATTGAGCTGATAGGCAATAATTAAGCCAATAAACGTTAAATAGGCTAAAACGCTGTAACTGGTCTTAGCGGCTTGGTGCTTAGGCTTCATGCCAATATTGTTTTAATCCCCGAATGGTTCCCAGTGCTGCTCCTTTGGTGTTCAAACCAAGAAGTGCTGAATTTTTTGATTTCGATCGCAGATTTTCGGCATTTACGGATCCCGATATTTCTGGGTTGAAAATTGTCATATCGGCGCGATTGCCTACCGCAATGGATGGGCTGTCGATACCAAAACGCTGTTTTAATCCCGTTAGCGCTTTAATGGCACTCTCGGTATTGATCAAGCTATTTAGAACGCCAAAGGTGTGTTCCAGGCCAATGCTGCCAAAGAGTGCATGATCGAATTCGACCCTCTTGTGTTCTATATCTATGGGATTGTGATCACTGGTTATTCCATCAATGGTGCCGTCGTTTAGTCCTTTGATCAGGGCTTTTACATCTTTTGCTTCCCTGAGCGGCGGAATTAATTTGTGATTGGTATTAAAGTCACCCATGACATCGTCTGTCAAACAGAGATTGAAGATGGACACACTGCAACTCACATCGAGCCCATCTTTCTTTGCGGCACGAATCAAGGCCACAGATTCAGCCGTGGATATTGTGGGAATGTGCAAGCGCCCTCCGGTATATTTTAGGATACTCAAATCTCTGGTGATTTGTAAATGTTCGGCTAGTTTTGGTAGCCCCTTTAACCCTAATGACACGTTCTGAGTACTTTCGTTTATCATTCCACCCGATCCAAGTTTTGAATCCATAGGGAAGGAAAGTACTAAACCGTCAAAAGACTGCGTGTATTCTAGTGCAAGCTTTAACAGGTTCGGATCTTCAATGGGCTTTTTATAGTCTCCAAAGGCTATTGCCCCGGCGCTGCTCATGTCATAGAGCTCGCACAGATCTTCTCCTAGGGCGTTTACGGTAAGTCCTCCGATAGGATATAAGTCCACCATGTCTTCTTTGGACTTAATGAAATTAACCGCGGCTTTATTTTCAGTTTTTGGTTCCGTATTGGGTTGAATCCCAATGGCCGTATATCCGGATTGCGCAGCGACTTGCCCACCACTGGCTAATGTTTCTCTCTCCTCAAAACCCGGTTCACCCAGACTTACGGATGGATCAAACCATCCTTTTGATACGAATGCCTGATTCATCTCAATGACCTTCGCCTGTTTGTCTATAAGGTCTAGTCCAATGTTTTCAATCACGCCATCGACGATTAAAATATCGCATTGCTCCAGGTGGTGAGGCCCTGAAGGATCCATGACTGTAACCGATTTTAGTAGTGTTCTCATGAGTTATTTTTTAAGAGGAACATTTCCGTCAAAAAGCACATCAGTGCAAAAATAGCAAACCAATGCCATAAATGCCTGGCCTTTTCACTGGTATCAATATCATTTAATGTTTGTGTCAAATTATCGCTGAGCTGTATTGGTCCGCTAAAGTCAGTCGGTTGAGCAAACGATCCCTTACTTTCGTCCCGTGAATAATTAAAACTGATCCAGTTTAAAAATGTGCCATTCACCATCGCATTGTAATGTCCCGATTGATAGTTATTATCTTGAAAATTTAATGTCCGTTGATCAGCAATCTGTTGTTGTCGTGGGATAATTTGACTTTGACCACGCTGTAACAACACGACGTCCTGTGCATCCATATTGACCGATAAGACTGCAGACGAGTTAAATTCATTTTTAGATCCTGAGGTCAGGTAATATGGTTGAATATTGGGTCGTGTTTTTCTCGCAATCTCAATGAGCATAGCTACACTTAAAGGGGATTGATCAAAGTTGGTTTTTGGTCCAATCAGCGGCCCAGAAAAGGCATATATTTGATCCCGATTAAGCAGATAAGGCGCGCCGTTATCTAGGGTGAGTAAAACATTACTTGTGGGTTTAAATCCGAAACTTTCACCGATGCTAGGATATTGAAATTCATCTACATTTTGGGCCAAAATAGCTTTGAATAGGGGATGCCCACTGCTGATGTCAACGACTTTGTGTCCACCTTCATGTGTGGTATCAAACTGCCCTAACCCAAACTGATTTAGAAAAGCATTGGCCGCTGTTGAGGCCTTCATGTCGGGAATAAATACAAGGCCACCTCCTTGATTGGTGAGTTGTTCTAGGGCCATCAAAAGTGGCGGATTAATTGAGGTTAAACCATCTAAGATCACCAGATTTTGACGGTTTATGATCGAGTAATCAACGGTTTCTGGTGCAGATTGAATCAAGTTAAAATCTGAATGATCAAAAACAGCATTCAACATTCCTTGTGAGGCCATTCCCAGGCGAAGCACTTTTATTTTTGGGTGTTTTGCGACATTAAAATAAAGCGTATCGTCAAAGGCGAGTCCACCATCATCTACCGTCACATGACCTTTAAAATTTGTCCCAGGTCCTAAATCAAATGCGATCTCGGTCGTTTTATTGGGGGATAATTTAGTCCCCGTTTGGGTGATAAGGGTGTCGTTTTTGAACAATCTGAGCGATGGCGATTGTGCAGTCAAAAGACTGTTGTTAATGCCAAGGATTAATCTGGTGTTCTCTGGGTTGGATTGATCTAATTCAAGGGCTTGTAAAGTGATGTTTTCGCGAGAAAGGGCGCTTAAGGGCCTCAAGATAACTTGTAGGTCTAAATCGGTGGCTAAGCCGGTCCAATTATGTAAATCGGTATACCAGATTAAGTTCGGATTGGTGGCTTTGAGCGCACCGAACATACCCTGTGCCGTGAATAGGACCTCTTGAATTGAGCGCTGCTTTTCAACGGCTTCGAGCACTAACAGGTCTTGTTGAAATGCCTCCACACTTTGCCCTTGAAATTGACGCGTGTTGGTGAACCAAAAAATACGGGTCTCATTGGGCAGGGTTTTGCTCCACTGATAAAGCTCTTCTTTGGCCTCTGAAAGTAGCGTTATGCCGCTGGAATTTTTGGCGGTTGTACTAAAAGAATTGTCTAGATAAATGACATAGGTCGCTGGAGCTTGCTGTTGGTCCTCGTTACTCGGCAATACAGGCAGGGCAAAGGCCAGTATTATCGCTGAAAAATAGGCCATGCGAAGCATGAGGATCAACCACTTTTTTATCTTTTTATAACGATTTTGTTCTTTTTGAATTGAATCGAGAAAAAGTAAGTTTGTGAAGGGGGTCGACTTAAAAATGCGAAATTCAAAAAGGTGAACAATGACAGGGACTAGGAGTAAAAAAAGAGCGGTAAGTATTTCCGGTCTAAGAAAGGTCATTGACTCAAGAATTGTGCAAATATACACTATTGGGCTTAATTATGGATATTGCGCCTCCAAAGTGTTCCGCATTAAGACCTTATATTTTCTCGTTGGCGCCCATACCGAATAGGGCAAAATCGTATTTGACTGGATCTCCAGGATCAAAAAGGCGAAGATTTGAATCCAGTTCCATCAAGGCCCTGATGTCATTTGCCCTGCGCTTGATCAAGCCGAGTTCACGGGCTACATTACCGGTGTGCACGTCTAATGGGCATGATAGATGAGCCGGGCTGATTGATGTCCAAAGGCCAAAATCCACACCGCGCTCGCAAGGACGTACCATCCATCGTAAAAACATATGCAGGCGCTTTGCAGCTGATTTATTCAGTGGTTCACTGATATGCTTTTCACTGCGCTTTTTATGGGCGACTTCAAACATGCATTGTCTAAAAACGTGAATGGAATGGTGCAAAAACCCATCTTTGACATTTTTTTGAAACAACGATTCTAGCCCATTGTGATTTTGATAAATGTGCTTTAATCCTCGAATAAAAAAGAGCAAATCCTCACCATTAAAGGTGCGGTGAACGAATGACTTAAGGGGTTTTAGGTCATTTTGAGTATGGTGTAAGATGAAATCAAATGGGGCGTCGTCCATCAAGCTCATTAACTTTTTCCCATTGTTGATGATTGTTTTTCTTTGACCCCAGGCGATGGTTGCCGTTAGAAGCGCCGCGATCTCTATATCCTGTTTATCAGAAAATTGATGGGGAATTTGTATGGGGTCATCGACAATAAAATCATCATTGTAGTAGCGCTCCAGTTTGTGATCCAGTAATTCCTTTACTCCTTGGAATGCGGTCATTATTTGATGAAATTACCATTTTCCATAATCAATTGGCGGTCTGCCATTTGAGCGAGGGCTTTGTTGTGCGTGACTACGATAAAGGTTTGATCAAATGTTTTTCTCAAATCGAAAAAGAGTTGATGCAATTCTTGAGCATTTTCGGTATCCAGATTACCACTGGGTTCGTCGGCCAGAATGAGGGCGGGTTGATTCATCAGCGCTCGAGCTACGGCAACTCTTTGTTGCTCACCCCCCGATAAAGCTCCAGGCTTATGATCGAATCGATGGCTCAAGTTTAAATAATCCAACAGGGATTTAGCTCTTTCTTTGGCTTTATTTAAGGGTTGATTTTGAATCAGCGCCGGCATACAAACATTTTCTAAAGCGCTAAATTCGGGCAGCAATTGATGGAACTGGAAAATAAATCCCAGTTGTTTGTTGCGAAATTCCGCGAGCTCTTTAGGGCTGAGATCAAAAGGCGTTACACCATTAATGGTCAATTGGCCTTGATCCATTTGGTCAAGCGTTCCTAGGATTTGAAGAAGGGTTGTTTTGCCTGCTCCAGAGGCGCCGACAATCGACACGATCTCGCCTTTATCCACCTTCAGATTAACCCCTTTTAGGACTTCGAGTGAACCGAATTTTTTTTTGATGTTAATGGCCTCGATCATTGTGGAATTATTGTCGTGGAAATTTACTGCTTTAATCCTATGCGTCCAAGTAAAATCAGTTTAGTCTCAATTGGCCACATGATGAAATTTTTATGATCAATACGGGTTAATCAGTTATTTTTACCAAACATAAAATTAGGAGCAATTGGAAAAAATCATTTTAGCGGGGGGTTGTTTTTGGTGCACCGAAGCCGTCTTTACCGATGTCCCCGGTGTTCTCTCGATTCGATCTGGATTCAGTGGAGGTCATATTAAGAATCCAGCGTACCGAGAAGTTTGTCAAGGACGAACGGGCCATGCCGAGTGCATAGAACTCTGTTATAACCCTGAGCAGTTGGGGCTCAATGAAATTTTGGATTTATTTTTTAAAACCCATGATCCAACGACCTTGAATCGTCAAGGACACGATGTGGGAGAGCATTATCGCAGCGCGATATTCTACACTAATGACCTCCAGCGAAAGGCTGTAGAGGCCTACATCAGAGAATTAGAAGAAAGTGGTGTTTTCAAAAATCCAATTGTCACTCAAATTCAGGGCTTTAGTGCTTTTTATCCAGCCGAGGTCGAACACCAGGAGTATTATAAAAACAATCCTTTTCAACCCTATTGTCAGTACGTGATAAAACCCAAATTAAACATTAAAAAAAGGCATTTAGGAATGGATTAATCCACTAAATGCCTTTTAATTCGCCTTTAGGGTATTTATTCCACAATTACAGGAAAACTTACCGAGACATCCGTATCACCTCCGGCACCACTCAATGTTCCATCATTTGGCTTAAGCGGTTCGTGTCGTAAGGTACAAGTAAGCGTTCCGCTAGAGGCCGAAGTTGAAGTGAGATCAAACAGGATGCCAATGGGATTGCCGTTGTTGTCAACATCCTGATAGCTCGCTGTAAGATTAAGTCCGCCTCCCATGGTATAGAAAAACTGGTGTTCTGTTCCCTCAGCAGACACTTCGTCGGTTATGTTTTCGGCTGGAGTAACTGTTTCATTCAGTAAGCGAACGCTTCCAGAGTAGGTGGTGGCCACACTTAAATTCCCCGAAACGGTAATCTCGGGTTCATTGGGGCCATCACCGTCCAAATCTTGACTCGTCATAACGATTTCCTGACCATTGTTCGATGTCAAAGTAAGAATGACCGTTGTGATGACTTCTTCCTCATTTATTACTGGTGGTGGGGCGTCATCATCTGAGCCGCAACTCAGTACAAATGGAGCCAACATGAATAAGGTGAAGCATACTTTTAGGGTTTTGAAATTTAAAATTTGATTAAAATACATAGTTCTATTCTTTTATAAATAATGATTAAAATTTAGTGTTGAGTGAAATTCTGAGATTTCTCCCCAGGTCGTCGGCATAAAAGCGCTGACTATTCAGGTAATCTCTATAGTTAACATTCATAAAGTTGTCGATGCTGAATCTTAAATAACTTATTGTCTTGGGCAATAGGCTGAGCGTCATTTTAAGATTTACATCCAAAAAAACCTTGTCAGCATCCGCTGCATCAGACGCCA
>WTIY01000069.1 GCA_011525065.1 Flavobacteriales bacterium | reverse complement strand
TTCATTAGCTTTACCCCCGAATATATTTAAGACCCAAAATCAAAACTACATGCGAATTTTAACCACTATTTCAATCTTTTTAATGTCCTTAGCCTCTGCGGCACAGCCATGTTCTGGCGGCATGTCAGGGGGTTATCCTTGTGAAGGCTACGATCTGCTCTCTCACTTTCCACTGTCTACCTTTGACGCCACACGAGCCAACGACTCTTGGGGATGGACCGATCCACAGGGCGGTGCAGAATACGTGTTGGTAGGATTGAACAACGGAACAGCGTTTGTCGATGTTAGTGATCCGGTAAATCCAATTTACTTGGGCAAGCTTCCTACCCACACCTCATCGAGTACTTGGAGAGACATCAAGGTCTACAACAACTATGCTTTTGTGGTCAGCGAGGCCAATGGTCATGGCATGCAAGTTTTTGATTTGACACGGTTGCGTAATGTTAGTAGTCCACCGGCTACCTTTACAGAAGATGCCCATTTTGGAAGTTTTGGCAGCGCTCATAACATAGTAATTAATGAAGCTACGGGATATGCCTATGCCGTTGGCGCCAATACCTACAGTGGCGGGCCTCATTTTGTTAATATTCAGGATCCGTTAAATCCACTCGACGAAGGTGGTTATTCAGGGAGTGGCTATACTCATGACGCTCAAGTTGTCGTTTATAATGGCCCTGATCCTGATCATCAAGGAAAAGAGCTGTATTTCGGCAATAATGAAGATCGCGCGGTGATCGTCGACATCACCGACAAAGCTAATCCGCAACTCATTTCTGACTTTAGCTACAGTAATGTAGACTACACGCACCAGGGATGGTTGACTGAAGATCAGCGTTATTTCATCATCGGTGATGAATTGGATGAATTAGGATTTGGCTTTAACACGCGCTCCATCGTGGCAGATTACACGGATTTGGACAATCCTGTGTTTCACGATGAGTACTTTGCAAACAACCCGTCCATTGACCACAACGGCTACGTGGTGGGTAATAAATACTACTTATCGAGCTATACGGCCGGTATGCGGGTTATTGATATCTCTAATATTGGAACTCCTGGAAGTCTCAATGAAATTGGATTTTTTGACTCCTATCCTTCGAACGACAATACCAGTTTTGATGGCGTTTGGAATGTCTATCCATTTTTCAGCAGTGGCAACATCAACATCAATGACATCAACAATGGCTTTTTTATGGTGCGCGCCTCTGTCAGCGGAACAGATACAACGCCTCCTGTAGCGGTCTGTGCCCCGTATACCGCGGTTTTAGATACGGCCGGAAATGTAACCATTACGGGAAGTAATGTCGACGGAGGTTCCAGCGACAACAGTGGATTTTACTCTACCACGGTGAGTCCGAACATCTTCAGCTGTAGTGATGTAGGCGGACCCATTACCGTCACCTTAACGGTTTCCGATCAGGCTGGAAATACCGCCACGTGTACCACAGAAGTTACTGTAATTGATAACACCCCTCCATCGATTCAATGTCCAGGTGACATGACCGATACTCCGGAAGCGGGAGCCACCTTTTATACTGTTCCTAACTTTTTGGCTATGGGCGTTACCGCTGCAGACAATTGCGAAGTTGTTAGTATAACCCAAACCCCACCAGCAGGTGCTCAACTCGTCCTGGGAACCTACACCATGGAATTTGAAGTAACAGATCCATCTGGAAATACAAACAGCTGTAGTTTTGTCTTGACGGTCGAAGAACTTGGTCTTGATGATTACTTTACTCAAGGGCTCAGCATGTTCCCTAACCCGGCAAGAGAAATGGTCCAAATCAGTTCAAATCATGGGCTCATTGAATCTATCGAGCTGTTTTCAATCTCTGGAAAAGTTGTAGACGTCCCCATGACCGTTGACCAAGCTGGCGCGTCATTGAATGTGGCCGCCTTGCCTTCTGGAATGTATTTTGTGTCGATTAATCATGGATCGACCAAGAAACTAATCGTTCGGTAATCATAAATCGAAGTAAGATCAGCATCAGCAGCATCACGACAAACATTAAATCTATTGACCAAATGAGAAAAATTAACTTGATTGTTGCCCTTTTGGTAACGGCTACCATGACCGCCCAATTTCCTTGTGATGGAGGTTCGTCTTTCGGCTATCCCTGTGATGGCTACTTCATGCAATCTAAATTATTTTTAGCCCAAATGGATGCGGGTGACGGAAATGATTCTTGGGGTTGGACCGATCCAACTAGCGGAAAGGAGTACGCTCTAGTTGGACTGGATAATGGTACCGCCTTTATCGACATTTCTGACCCAGTGAATATTGTCTATCTCGGAAAGCTGCCGACCCATACTTCACCCAGCATATGGCGAGACATTAAAGTGTATAACAATTATGCCTTTATCGTCAGCGAAGCCGGAGGTCACGGCATGCAAGTTTTTGATTTAACCCGTTTGCGCAACGTGGCTAATCCACCGGAAACCTTTACGGCAGATGCGCATTACGGACAGTTTGGCAATGCGCACAACCTTGTGATTAATCAGCAAACCGCTTATGCCTATGCCGTAGGGACCAGCACCTTTAGTGGTGGGGCACATTTCATCGATATCTCCGATCCGCTCAATCCAACACCGGCAGGCGGATACTCGGGAAGTGGATACACTCACGATGCTCAAGTTGTGATTTATGATGGTCCAGATCCAGATCATCAAGGCCGTGAGATTTATGTGGGCAGTAATGAAAATGAGGTCGTTATAGTGGATGTAACCAACAAAAACAACCCTCAACTGCTCTCGACCATCAATTATGGGAGTGTCGATTACACCCATCAAAGTTGGCTTACCGAGGATTTGAGCTACTTATTGATCGGTGACGAACTGGATGAGAACGCCTTTGGATTCAATACCAGAACCATCATCGCGGATGTCTCAGATTTGGATGCACCGTTTTATTTTTTCCAATATTTTGGGAACATTGCCTCAATCGATCACAATGGTTACGTCAAAGGCAATCGTTATTATCTGGCCAACTACAGTGGTGGAATGCGGGTAATTGATATATCGAATATTGCCAACCAACAGATGACTGAAATTGGTTACTTTGATACTTTTCCTGCCAATGACAATGTGAACTTTAATGGAACCTGGAATGTTTATCCATTTTTTGAAAGTGGCAACATCGTGATTTCAGGTGAAGGCGGTTTTACCTTGGTCAAATCAGAAAATTTCAGCCTTGACGATCAAACCCTCGAGGCCTTTACGATGAGTCCAAACCCAACGAAAGATTTTGTAACGCTTAGATCAAAGAAACAACCCATTTCGAGCATAGAGGTCCACAATCTTTTAGGCCAAAAAGTGATGTCCACTCAATTGTTCGATCAACAAGAGGTCCGTTTAGATGTTAGCCATTTGACCTCGGGAATTTACCTGGTCACGGTTGACAATAAGCAAAGCCTTAAACTCGTTATTGACTAAGTAATCAATCTTCAAACCGCATGACAGATATTTTAAGCCATCATAAATTTCTGATGTGTGTGTTGCTTGCCTTTTTTTTTACGGCCTGTAAAGAAGAGGACGATGCCCCTTTACATACGGATCCACCAGCGCAATTTCAAGGGAATTTAGCCTGGGTTGAAAGTTTTGGCGGCAGCGGCATTGACCAAGCGACAGGAATCGTCCCTACCGATGATGGGGCCTTTATGGTTGTGGGTTCGACTTACAGCAACGACGGGCATTTTTCATCCATCAAAACCACAACAGATGGGGACTATTTTTTGATGCGTGTCCAATTAGACGGCACTGTAGATTGGACTAAAGTTTACGGTGGGACAGACGATGAACTGGCTACAGGAATTACCAAGACAAGTGATGGCGGATTTGTGCTTTCTGGTTACAGCAGAAGCGATAACTGTTTTATGGGCAGTAACGGTGGGTTTCACGATTATTACATCCTTAAAGTAGACGCTCAAGGCAATGAAATATGGTGCCAAAACTTTGGATATCCTGGGAGCGATCAAGCCCAAAATATTATCGAAACGCGTGAGGGCGATCTCTTGGTTACAGGTTTTTTTGACGTATCCGCCAGTGAGGGTCAGGGCAATGAGGATCGCAATAACTCTGGATCCCGTCATGGGGTAGGTGAATACTGGGGCATTAAACTGGATGCCGATGGCCAATTTTTCTGGAAACGTTATTTTGGGGGCAGCAACAATGATCGGAGTTATAGTGTCGCGCAAGCTAATGACGGAGGTTTTGTCATGATTGGGGCTTCAGAAAGCGATGATTTTGACATCACGGACAGTCGTGGGAGTTATGACTATTGGGCAGTAAAGCTCAATAATCAAGGGGCATTACAATGGACCAAATCCTATGGCGGTAGTGCCATAGACATTGCTTACGACATTGTTCTGGCAGAAAATGGCAACTATTTAGTGGTGGGTGATGCCAGAAGCAACGATTTCGATGTTAGCATCAATATGGGTAATGCAGATGTTTGGCTGCTCGAAATTTCGGATCAAGGTAATTTAGTTTGGCAAAAGAGCCTGGGCGGCAGCATGTTTGATTCGGCAAAAGATTTACTCCGTATGAACGACGGACTCTATTGCCTCACAGGATCTTCCCGAAGTAATGATGGCGATGTCGCAGCGAATAACGGAGAAAATGATGCCTGGACTGTCGTACTTGATGCCTCAGGAAACATTCAATTTGAACAAGCCGTCGGCGGCTCCTCTTTGGATTTTTCCAATGGTGTCGCTCAGGGTTCCAATGGTTCGTTAATGGTAGTGGGCAATACCGAAAGCAGTGATGGTGACATCATGCAGAACCAAGGCTATAAGGATATTTTGATCTATCGAATCGACTGAAACCGCTTTAAAAGATATTTTCAAAGGTCCTTAATGTGACTTTTGAATCCAACTTAACTTACAATTTTCAAACACTAAAAATGACAATTAAAGATAAAATGCCACTATTTCATTCAACCTTTGTCGCGAGATTATTGATGGGACTGATTATCGTGAGTTTTATCTCCTGTAAAGATAACGACGACACTCCCCTAGCCGAAGTAAATCCCAGCTTTAACTTTACGCACAACTGGGACGGTGTGCCCATTCAAAATTCAGATTACGAGAACACCACTTATGTCAATGAAAATGGTGAGTCTTTGACCCTATCCAAGTTAGTTTACTTGATCTCGGACATCACCTTCAGCGATGCTCAGGGCAATACCTTTAGCGCCGGGGATTACAATTTAATCGATGCACGTGAGGGGATCAATTTGAATTTTGCGCCAGATGTGACCCTCGAGGAAGGGACTTATAACGTCTCTTTTACTTTTGGATTTGACGATGAAGACAACGCTGGTGATTATCCGGACCTAAATACCGCCGATGGCGGAGTATGGATCGTCCCCATGATGCTTGGCGGAGGCTATCACTACATGAAGCTCGAAGGCAAGTACACCGATACCCAAACGACGCCATCCTCTGAGGTAGGCTTTGCGTATCACGCCATCCGGGCCAATGATAACAGCACAGATCCCATTACCTTACAAGACACTTCATTCATTGTCAATTTGGGAGAGGTTGTTGTGAGCCCAGGAACAGAAATAGAGATTCAAATGAACGTTGCTGAGTGGTTCAAAAATCCTCATACATGGAATTTGTACGAGCTATACATGATGCTCATGCCCAACTTTCAAGCGCAAATTCTCATGAGTGAAAACGGAGCAAACGGAGTGTTCACAAAAGGATAAATCACAAAATAAAGCCACCATAGGATTGTTAGGGAACATTAAAAATATTGGTTTAATCGGGGGCTTAGTGGTTTTCCTTCTGGCCTGCAATGGGGATGAGCCGTCTCCTTATATGGCGACTCCAGCGAATCTGGATGTTCCTGACCTTTTTGCCAATTCGATTTTACCGCCACAGATCCCCAACGATAATCCACTCACTGTAGAGGGCATCGCTCTGGGTAAGACTTTGTTTTATGACCCAATTCTCTCGGCAAACAACACCCAGGCCTGTGCAAGTTGTCACCTGCCGAGTCAAGCATTTTCTGACCCTAATCCCTTTAGCGTAGGTATTGATGGATCATTGGGTACCCGCAACTCCATGCCTTTGTTTAATTTGGCCTGGCACGATCGAGGCCCATTGAACTGGGACGGAAGCGCCATAAACCTCGAAGAACAGATTTTTGAGCCGGTAACCAATCCGATTGAAATGGCCAATACTTGGCCTAATGCCGTACAATCCCTTCAAAACTCAGGTATTTATCCGGAGTTGTTTGATGCAGCCTTTGGAACAACTCAAATTGATTCTGTAATGGTTAGTAAGGCCATCGCGCAGTTTGTAAGAACGCTAATCAGTGGCAACTCAAAATTCGATCGCCACCTCTTAGGTCTCGAAGAATTAAGTCAAGAAGAAGCCCGCGGCTTGAACATTTTCTTAGACGAAACTCGGGGAGACTGTTTTCATTGTCATGGCAATCCAGGGAACCCTTTGTGGACGGATAATCGCTTTCACAATAACGGCCTAGATGCCTTTTTCGAAGACCGTGGCCTGGGTGCCGTGACGGGGGATCCCCGGGATGACGGGCTTTTTAGAACCCCATCTCTGCGGAACCTCAGCTTTACCGCACCATACATGCACGATGGGCGATTCAGCACCTTAGATGAAGTTATTGATCATTACAGCGAGGGCTTGGTCTATTCTGAAACCATCTCACCGCTTATGAAAAGTGTCGCCGATGGAGGTGTACAACTGACTGCTGAAGAGAAATCGGATTTAAAAGCCTTTTTGTTGAGTCTTTCAGACGAGTCTTTCTTAACTAACCCGGATTACCAATAAGCGCCATCAAACATCGACTCCATCTATGATGGGATAATTTTAAATTGTACCGCCTGATATGGCTAAACAAGGGATTTGCCCTATATTTGCCGTAATTTAGAACAAGTCTATATTGATGATTAAAGTCAGTGAACATGCTAAATCACAAATCGCTCAGCTCATGCAGGGCGACGGTTTTGATCCGAGTTCGGACTATGTGCGGGTCGGCGTCAAAAGTGGCGGTTGCTCGGGCTTGTCATACGACTTAAAATTTGATAAAAAAACGCAGGACCAGGACCAAGTTTTTGAGGACAATGGTGTGCGTATTGTTGTAGACAAGAAAAGTTTTTTATACCTGGTCGGGACTACCTTGGAATACAGTGGAGGGCTCAACGGTAAAGGGTTTGTATTTAACAACCCAAATGCGAGCCGAACCTGCGGTTGCGGGGAGAGTTTTGCTTTGTAAGGAGAAAAATTGATATGGGAAAGTTTACAGAAGATGATTTAAAAAAGGAACTCGAAACCAAAGAGTACGAGTACGGCTTCTATACCGATATTGAATCCGAGACCTTTCCAGTTGGACTCAATGAGGACATTGTTCGGGCCATTTCTCAAAAAAAGCAGGAGCCTGAGTGGATGACTCAATGGCGATTAGAAGCCTTCAAGATCTGGCAAGACATGACCGAGCCCGAGTGGGCTAACGTGCAGTATAAAAAGCCAGACTTCCAAAATATTTCTTACTACTCAGCGCCCTCAAAAAAAGCCAAATACAACAGCATCGACGAGGTCGACCCAGAGCTGTTAGATACCTTTAATAAATTGGGGATTTCTTTGGACGAACAAAAAAAATTAGCCGGTGTTGCGGTGGATATTGTAATGGACTCGGTTTCCGTTGCGACGACTTTTAAAGAAACCCTGGCAGAGAAAGGCATCATTTTTTGCTCCATTTCGGAGGCCATTAAGGAACACCCAGAATTGGTTAAAAAGTACATCGGCAGTGTGGTTCCTCAAAAAGACAATTACTACGCAGCCCTGAACAGTGCTGTATTTAGCGACGGGTCGTTTTGTTACATTCCGAAGGGAGTGCGATGCCCCATGGAACTCTCGACATACTTCAGAATCAATCAAGCCGGAACAGGCCAATTTGAGCGCACTTTAGTGATTGCCGACAAGGACAGTTACGTCAGTTATCTGGAAGGATGTACCGCTCCGACACGCGATGAAAATCAATTGCACGCAGCCGTTGTAGAGCTCATCGCTTTGGACGGTTCAGAAATCAAATACTCTACGGTACAAAATTGGTTTCCCGGAGATAAAAACGGGCAAGGTGGCGTCTTTAATTTTGTAACCAAGCGTGGCCTATGCGAAACGGGGGCTAAAATTTCATGGACGCAAGTGGAGACAGGAAGTGCCGTAACCTGGAAGTATCCCAGTTGTATACTCAAAGGAGATCACTCTATCGGAGAATTCTATTCCATTGCGGTAACCAATAATTTTCAGCAAGCCGATACGGGCACAAAGATGATTCACCTTGGTAAAAACACCAAAAGTACCATAATTTCGAAAGGAATTTCTGCAGGGAAATCACAGAACAGCTACAGAGGCTTGGTCAAAATTCACCCGCGTGCCATAAACGCCCGCAATTTCTCTCAGTGCGATTCGTTATTGATGGGTAATTTGTGTGGAGCGCATACTTTTCCGTATATCGAGGTCGATAACAAAACTGCGCAGGTCGAGCACGAAGCAACCACCAGTAAAATCGGTGAGGACCAAATCTTTTATTGCAACCAACGCGGCATCGATACTGAAAAAGCCATTGCTTTGATCGTTAACGGATTCAGTAAAGAAGTCTTGAATAAATTACCCATGGAATTTGCCGTGGAGGCCCAAAAATTATTAGAAATCAGCCTTGAAGGCTCTGTTGGATAAGTCCATTTAGCCAACTTTAATCGTTTAATCTCATGATCATGAAAAATAAAATTGCTCTAAGTCTTTCAATTTGTGCCGCCTTATTGGCCATTAGCTGTCAAGACGGCGCAAAGAAAAAAGTAAAACAAGAAGGCGCGGTAGTTGAAAATAAAGGCGCCACAATAGCCGGAGAGTACTATTACTCCGAGGACGGCGCTGTTCTTAAAGGCGCTACATTTATTTACGCAGTAGCCATGGACGATATGGCCCAAGAACTGGGTGAGCGAGTGGCCCAAGTGAAGAATGACGTATACGATATGGTTCCTGTGTTGGTCCGTGGAACGGTTTCACGAAACCCCGCGTTGGATCAAGGCCAAGAAGTCTGGGAGCAAATGCTCACCATTAAAGAAATTGTGAGTGTGGGTAATGCCCCTGCAGCAGTTGACATTAAAATACAAGAAGAAAAGAAAGCCGATGTTAGCAATTAAAAATCTCCACGCTGGAGTTGACGACAAGAACATTCTAAAAGGCATTAACTTGGAGGTAAATCCAGGTGAAATTCATGCCATCATGGGGCCCAATGGAGCAGGAAAAAGTACCTTTGCTTCAATCATTGCGGGTAAAGAGGACTTTGACGTGAGTCAGGGACATATCCTGCTAGAGGGAGAAGATTTAGCCGATTTGGATGCCGAGGAACGAGCGCACAAGGGCGTGTTTTTGTCCTTTCAATATCCCGTTGAAATTCCCGGGGTTACCGTA
>WTIY01000205.1 GCA_011525065.1 Flavobacteriales bacterium | reverse complement strand
GCTGGATATCTCTTGTTTATGTTTATCATCATTTATGGCAACATGATCATGCGCAGCGTCATCGAAGAGAAAACCAGCCGCATCATAGAGGTGATCATTTCATCGGTGAAACCTCGTGCCCTGATGTTGGGTAAGATCTTTGGGACGACGCTCGCGGGCTTGACTCAGTTTGGTATTTGGGTGATTTTACTCGGCGCATTTTCTGTGCTTGCCTCAGGTTTTTTAGGGGTTGAGATTGGATCCGGATTGTCGGTGGCCGAGGGGGCGGCCCAATTGGGGGATAACGACGCTCAAGAAATGGCCGTCATGGTAATGCGGGAAATCTGGCAATTGCCACTGACCAATTTGGTGGTGATGTTCTTTTTATACTTTATTGGTGGTTATTTGTTATACGCTTCGCTTTATGCAGCGATTGGCGCTGCGGTAGATAGCGAGACCGATACCCAGCAGTTTTTATTGCCCATTCTCATGCCGCTGATCATCGCGGTTTATGTGGGGGTATTTACGGTGATTGACGACCCCCATGGAACCGTTTCCCAGGTATTCAGTTTTATCCCATTAACCTCACCTGTGGTCATGCTCATGCGCATCCCATTTGGGGTCCCACTGTGGCAACAAATTATCTCGGTCGCTTTATTATTTACTACCTTTATGGGAACGGTCTGGTTTGCTGCGAAAATATATCGCGTCGGCATTCTGATGTACGGAAAAAAACCCAGTTATAAAGAATTAATGAAATGGTTGAAATATTGATTCAGAATCCATCCAATGTACCTTCAGCGGTTCAAAACCTGACTGATTCTGCAGGGTCTGAAGAGATCAAGCGTGACCTTTGGGATGTTGTATCTGAGGTTTTGAACTGGGGTTTTCATTGGGGTAAAGGGGCGGATCACATCCAAATTACCATCGGAACCTTAATTTTGGTTACCACGGCTTTTTTACTGACCAGTTATGTCCTGGGTCTGGTTCGTCGCCTGTATACAAGATCTCTGAATGAGACCGACACCCTGAAGTTTATCAGCGTTTTCAAATTCATCAAATACCTGGCTTATGTCATCGTAATTTTTTCAGTATTGAGCTTTTCGGGGGTCAATGTAACTCCAGTTTTAGCGGCAAGTGCTGCGTTATTGGTCGGTGTTGGACTGGCCTTACAGGAGTTGTTTCAGGATGTTTTGGGTGGTATTTTTATCATGTTGGATCAATCGCTTCAAGCCGGGGACATCATCGAAGTAGAGGGTAAGGTGGGTCGCGTGGTTGACATTCGTCTCAGAACCACCCGTGCCATCACTCGAGACGACAAGGTGGTGATCATCCCAAATCACAAGTTCATTTCTGATACCGTTTTTAATTATACCCAGAATCACAAACAAACCCGTGAAACAGTCACCGTGGGTGTGGCCTACGGCAGTGACACTCAAAAAGTAAAGGAACTCCTTCTGCAGAGTTTAGAGAATGATTCCAGAGTGCTGAATCGCCCCAAACCATTTGTTTTATTTGACGATTTTGGGGATTCGGCCTTGATGTTTAGCCTGAATTTTTTCGTTTCAGACAGTTTTTCAGATCCTGTAGTGAAAAGCGACATCAGATTCCGAATTGATCGATTGTTCCGCGACCATGACATCAGCATCCCCTTTCCGCAAAGGGATGTGCACTTGTATACTAAAACTGAAGTCAAACCAGAGTAGCTTAAATCATGCCCAAGATCTTAATCGTAGAAGATGAAGCGGCCATTCGCCGCGTCTTGTCTAAAATCCTCAAAGAGGAGGACGCCTCTTATGATGTTTTTGAGGCCGAAGATGGCCGTCAAGGTTTGGCCATGGTTCAATCACAAGCTTTTGATTTAATTTTTAGCGACATCAAAATGCCGGTCATGGATGGGATGGAGCTTTTGACCGCAATACAGCAGCAGCACGGTGACATACCCGTAGTGATGATTTCTGGTCACGGCGATATTGAGGTAGCCGTTCAGGCCATGCGTCAAGGGGCCTTTGATTACATTTCGAAGCCCCCAGATTTAAATCGATTGCTCAATACAGTTAGATTGGCTTTGGACCGGAAACATTTGGTGAGTACCAACAAAAGACTGAAAAAAAAGGTCGCTCAAAAATATCGAATGATCGGCTCCTCTGAAGGCATAGAAAATATTAAATCCATGATCGATAAGGTCGCCCCAACCGATGCACGTGTCTTGATTACAGGGCCAAATGGCTCCGGTAAAGAATTGGTGGCGCATGCGCTTCACGCCCAAAGCAATCGGGCTAAAGGACCAATGATCGAGGTCAATTGTGCGGCCATACCCAGTGAATTGATCGAAAGTGAACTGTTTGGTCATGTCAAGGGCGCATTTACCTCTGCCATAAAAGACAAATCAGGAAAATTTGAGAGTGCCAATGGCGGGACCTTGTTTTTGGATGAAATCGGCGATATGAGTCTTTCTGCACAGGCCAAAGTCCTTCGCGCCTTGCAGGAACAAAAGATTCAGCGTGTGGGCAGTGATAAGGACATCAAGATAGATGTGCGTGTTTTGGCAGCCACAAATAAAGATTTAAAAAAAGAAATTGCAGAGGGTCGATTCCGCGAGGATTTATATCACCGATTGGCGGTAATTTTAATCGATGTGCCTTCGCTCAATCAGCGCAAAGAGGACATCCCTGAGTTAGTGGCACATTTTGTCAATCAAATTGCCAATGAGCAAGGGGCATCCGCCAAAGCTTTTGACAAAAAGGCCATCGCGGCATTACAATCCTTCGATTGGACCGGAAACATTCGCGAGTTGAGGAATGTGGTTGAACGCTTGATCATTTTGAGCGGCCCATCCATAAGCGAGCAAGACGTCAAACAGTTTGCACAAAAATCTTGAGCTTAAATTGAAATGGGTCAGTCGGTTTGCGATAACACAAGCACCCTAAAAATTAAATCATATGAATCGGATAATTAGAATTTTGACTTTGGCGATGGCGGTATTGATCCTCGGGCCCCTAGGGGCACAAGAGCGTGATGATGCCCAAATGTTGCGCAAAATATATGACAAGGCCCTGACCGATGGGATGGCTTACGATTGGCTGGACCATTTGTCTAATGAGATCGGCGGTCGCTTGTCTGGATCCCTAGAAGCCGAGAAAGCCGTGCGATACACTAAAGCGGTCATGGAAGAAATCGGTTTAGACTCGGTCTGGTTGCAACCGGTGATGGTTCCAAAATGGACCAGAGGAGTGCCCGAGTACAGTTATATCGAAACGGCCCCTGGCATCAGTTCTGTGGTTAATGTCTGTGCCCTGGGTGGATCCGTGGCTACTCCAGATGGCGGATTAAAGGCTGAGGTCATCGAAGTTAAAGGCATCGAGGAACTCTCCCAGCTGGGTCGTGAGGCCATTGAGGGGAAAATTGTCTTTTACAATCGCCCCATGCAGGCTAACTTGATTCATACTTTTGAGGCTTATGGGGGTTGTGTGGACCAGCGTTACTCGGGAGCCAAAGAAGCCGGAAAATACGGTGCGGTAGGTGTTGTGGTTCGATCGATGAATTTAAGGCAGGATGATTTGCCTCATACCGGTGCCATGAGCTATGACGATTTACCGATCAATCAGCGCATTCCAGCTTGTGCCATTTCGACCAATGATGCAAATTATCTCAGTACGGCCCTAAAACTCAAGCCTGATCTATTGTTTTATTTTAACCAAACGTGTCGGGTATTTCCGGATGTACAATCCTATAATGTGATCGGCGAAATTCGCGGTTCTGAATTTCCAAATAATTATATGGTCGTGGGCGGCCACCTGGACTCCTGGGATTTGGGGGACGGGTCTCATGACGATGGCGCGGGCTGCGTCCAATCGATTGAAGTTCTGCGGCTGTTGAAAAAACTCGACTACAAACCGCGTCATAGCCTTCGCGTAGTGATGTTCATGAATGAGGAGAATGGTCTGCGCGGTGGCCGCAAATACGCCGAAGAAGCCCAAATCAAAAAAGAAAATCATGTTTTTGCTTTAGAAAGCGATTCGGGTGGATTCACTCCTCGAGGTTTTTCAATCGATGCCGATGACGCCAATATGGCCCAAATCCAATCATGGGTACCGCTGTTTAAGCCTTATTTGATTCATTACTTTGAACCAGGCGGGAGTGGTGCAGACATCGGTCCCTTGAAAAAGGAAGGCATGGTATTGGCCGGTTTACGTCCGGATTCACAGCGGTATTTTGATCACCACCACGCGGCCAACGATACTTTTGACGCCGTCAATAAAAGAGAATTAGAACTTGGTGCAGCCACCATGACCTCCTTGATTTATTTAATGGATCGCTACGGGACAACCTCAGAATACACCAGCATCCCCAAATAAGGCGGAGCTTTTCAACGATGCTCCAGCAATACACCAAAGAATTTGGATATAATCTGCGATTGGCCGGGCCGGTCATCCTCGGGATGTTGGGTCATACCTTGGTGGCTTTTGTAGACAACATTATGGTGGGGCAGCTGGGTACGGCAGAGTTGGCCGCCGTTTCTCTAGGCAATAGTTTTATGTTCGTGGCCATGTCTTTAGGCATCGGTTTTAGTACCGCCATAACACCTTTGGTGGCGGAAGCAGAGGGTGAAGGGAATTTTTCAAAAGGGAAAATAGCCTTCAAGCACGGCTTGGTTTTGTGTGGCGTTCTGGGGGTAGGGCTATTTGCGACTGTTTTTTTGGCCAAACCCTTAATGCGATTGATGAACCAGCCTGAAGAGGTCGTGGTTCTGGCCATGCCGTATTTGACTTATGTCGCCATCTCTCTCGTTCCTTTAATTATTTTTCAGGCCTTCAAACAGTGCAGCGAAGGACTTTCTTTGACCCGATACCCCATGTATGCGGCTATGGCGGCTAACCTGGTTAATGTTTTTTTGAACTACTGTTTTATTTTTGGTCATTTTGGCGCTCCTGCCCTCGGGGTTGTGGGTGCAGCCATTGGGACACTGGCCTCTAGAGTCATTATGATCGGTGTTTTGTGGTGGTTGATGGCCAATCACCAAAAGGCCAAGTGGTACGTTCGTCGATTGCGTTGGCGTATGCTCAGTGCTCAGGTCATGAGAAAAATCATTGGTCTAGGCTTCCCAAGTGCCCTACAAATGTTTTTTGAAGTGGCCATTTTTACGGCAGCAATTTGGCTATCTGGAGTCCTGGGTAAAAACCCCCAAGCGGCCAATCAAATCGCCTTAAACCTGTCCTCAATGACCTTTATGGTAGCCATGGGCTTTAGCGTGGTGGCTATGATCCGCGTGGGGAATCAAAAAGGTCGAGGGGCTTTTGATGAATTGAGAAGAATCGCGTTTTCAATTTTTTTATTGACATTGCTCTGTTCGTCGGTATTCGCTGGGTTATTTTTCACCTTGAAAGAGGTACTGCCTACCGTTTATTTGGACATGAATGACCTCGAACATTTTGCCGATAATCAAGAGGTATTGCTCTTGGCGGCTGAATTAATGCTCATTGCCGCAATCTTTCAGATTAGTGATGGCCTACAGGTGGTCGCCCTTGGTGCCCTCAGGGGGCTTCAGGATGTTTTTTATCCAACCCTCTACACCTTTATCGCCTATTGGGTGGTTGGATTCCCTGTTTCTTATTACTTGGGCATGCATACCCCTTGGGGCAGTAGCGGTATATGGATGGGACTCCTTGCCGGATTGAGTTTGGCTGCCATAAGTCTGATGTGGCGTTTTCAAAAATTATCTAAGCGATTGCTGATCCAACACAATCAGTCCGCAGCGGTCTCAAATTCTTGATTAACTTTAACCCTAAATTTAAAGTCGTATGGAACTGCCTAAATTTTTAATCGGAGACAATACAGATACGCCCGATGCCTTGTTTGTGGTACACACGGAATTTCCGCGATTCATCATCAATCTAGCGGATGATCAGATCGAATGGCTTGAGGAATTTGGGGCAGAAGACCTCAAGGAGCTGGAAGACGAAATGGCCCACTGCATTGAGCAGGCCTCTGTATTTTACGACCGCGAAATGACGCGCTACGAGGAATCCAATGATTGAAACCCTCTTGACATATGATCGCGAGTTGTTTCTGTGGATCAACACTACTGGAACGCTGTTTTGGGATCCCATCTGGCTGGTGATCACCAATAAATGGGCCTCAATACCCTTGTATGCAGCCCTGTTGTGGTTGCTCAAAAAACATTATTCATGGCGTGAGTTGGGTCAAGCGGTTTTTGTGGTGAGTCTCATGATTTTGGTCACCGATCAGCTGGCCAATTTGTTTAAATACGTCTTGATTCAAAGACCGCGTCCCTGTCGAGAGCCACTGTTAGAGGAGCAAATGCGTATGGTGGCGGCCTATTGTGGGCGCTATGGTTACTTTTCTGCCCACGCGGCCAGTGCTGCGGCTTTAGCCCGTTTTTTCATTAAGTGGATCAAGCGGCATTTAGGGCCAGGTTCCGGGTCAATGACTGGTGTAAATCTATGGACCTGGGGCCTTATACTCTGGGCATTTGCTTTGGGTTACAGCAGAATTTATTTGGGCGTGCACTACCCCGGTGATGTCCTCACAGGATGGGGTGTAGGGTTTTTGGTAGGCAGCCTGGCTTATTACGGGTTTAATCGAGTGGTGTCAGCCACACGCACTAGGTAAAAGTCGCGCCAGAGTCTTGGGCGGTGGGTCCGCTGACCAGGTGCTTGAGGGTTCATGTCGTAGCGCGTGAGTTTTTGAAGGCTATCTTGTTTAAATCGCTTTTTGAAATGATTTAAATTTTCTTGTGAGACCAGCACACCATAAATCGAATCCCCAGGTTTTACTAAATCCTCGTTACGCAGCAGACCGGGAATGGGTTTGCCAAAATCCCAAACCATTTCTGGAGTGAATCCTCCGAATTCATAAACTTTAATGTTGGTTTCATTTTCCCACTGAGCCAATTCGCTCAAAGGTCGATAATCTGGATTTTGTGTGATGGCCGGTGCGATGGGCATACCAAAAAGCACGATGACCAAAATCATGGCAATACTGCCACTGAAGGACCAATTGATTTTGGCCTTAGCCATGCCATACAGCATCAAGACACTGCACATGGCCAACCCAATTGTGAGTAAAATAAACCAAACGCTGTAGGGGTCGAGGGCCGGGCCCAAAAACCAATTCGCGGCAAAGGGAAAAAGCAAACCCACAAGCGAGAGCAGGCCAAAATGTAGCAGTAAAGGCCATTTAATCCAACGACTTAGGCCTTTGTAATGGGCCATCACGTATTGAACTAAAAAGCCCACATTAAAGGCTAAAGGCATCAAGACTGGCAACAGATATCTGGGTTTTTTTTCAGGAATTAAGGACAGTAAGACCAGCGACATGATGGTCCACCAAAAACTAAGCGTGTAGCCTTTTGGGTGAAATACTTTGTTCTTCAGATAGGGGTAGGCCAAACTCATTACCGCTGGAATGGTCCATAGTCCGCTTTGGATAAAGAAATTCCAATAGTAATAAAAGGGCTTGACATTGTAATTGGTCCAATTAGCGGTCTCCTTTTTGGTAATGGCCAATAGGTTTTCTGGATCGGCAAGGTTAATGTAGGCATGCCACCATACAGAGCCCAAAACGGCCACAACAAGCATAAGAATCAATGGGCCTAAATTGTTTTTTGATCCTTTAACGCCTCCAGTGATGGCCTGAGCCAAGATTAAGGGTAAAAACAGCGCGTATAGAGATACGGGACCTTTACTCATGAATGAGGCCGCGATGAGCAAACCAGTTAAAAGCCCGTAACCCCATCTTTTTTTAGCACCAGAAAAAAGTTCATAAAGGGTGTAGATGGCTCCCATGACAAAAGCATGGGTAAAAATATCCCACTGGCCATTGCGTCCTGAAAAAACCAAATAAAAAGAGGTAGTGAGCACCAAACCAGACCAAAGGGCATAGGCGCGATTTCGGGTGTATTTAAGGGCCAGGGCGTAGCTAATCATTACCGTGAATAAGCCCATAATCACAGCAGGTAGCCTTAAGGCCGTCAAGTTTTTGAGTCCAAAAATTAGGGCTGAAAGCGCCGTGAGCCAAGTGGGTAAGGGCGGTTTCTGATAGCGCGGTTCACCGTTTATGGTGGTGAGCAGCCAGTTGCCATCCACGATCATTTCTCTCGCGGTAATGAAGTTTCTGGCCTCCATGATGTTTATCACTAGAACATCTAAATGGGCGAACAGGATGACAAAGGCCACCGAGAACAATAAATATGGGCTGTATTTACTGGCTAGCTTCATTTTTTCCGATGAATAAATTACGCATGTAGATGATAAGACCACTGCCGTGACCCACTAAAAGAACGGGATCCTTTCGCCACAGGGCATAGGTGATGATCAATACTGCCCCTAGGGCGCTCAAGCGCCAAAACCCTTTAGGTAAGTGAGAGCTCTGTCGCTTCTCGGAATACCACCATTGATAGACAAAGCGAAAGGTGAAAATCAGCTGAGCCCCAACCCCTAACCAAAACAACCAATTTGGGATGTCAGCGTTGTTCAACAACAGTTCACGGTCGTAAGCCCCATTGTTGTAACCGTAGAAGACCACAAGAAGTGGAAAAAACAGTAAAAAATAGCGCAACAGGGCAGGGGCTTTCAACCATTCGCCTTGAAAATGAAGGTTGCGAATGTAGATGTAATAGGTCAAAGATTGCCCCAGCATAATGGCAAAATCTTGACGTAAGTAACCGTAGACAAACAACAAAAATGAGGCCAGTAGGCTGAGCTGCCAAAACACGCTCGGGGTCACCACTCGCTTTTGTCGTTCGGATAAAAACCATTGAACAAACAAGCGCGCTGAAAAGAGCAATTGAGCCAAAAATCCAATGGCATAAATCAATCCCTGACTCATCCTTGTTCTTTAATCTGGTAGTTGATGTACTTCTTTTTCATCCAGAGGTAAGCAAAACAGTCCATCAGAGGTCCGAGTAGCCGATTCCACAAACCGAATTTGGCCTGACCTGCGATGCGGGGGTAGTGTCGCACGGGAACCTGAATCACTTTTTCGTTTTGCAGTAGAATCATGGCCGGCAAAAAGCGATGCAATCCCTTAAACATGGGGATGTTTTTAGCACAGTCTGTGCGAATAATTTTTAGTGGACATCCCGTATCATCCATGCCATCATGAGTAAAGGCACGCCGAATGCCATTGGCGATTTTAGAGGACATATTTTTGACAAAATCATCCTTGCGATTGGCCCGTACTCCAGTGACTAAGGCGTATTGATCCGCATGGGCTAAAAGCTTATTAAAGTCCTCAGGATCAGTTTGTAAATCGCTGTCGATATAGCCCACCCAAGGCGTATTTGCGGCATCGAATCCCGCTTTAATCGCCGCGCTAAGACCGCAATTTTTGACAAAACTCAGATAATCAAAAGCGGTTTGTCTTTTGCAGATGTCTTGAATCATCCTCAAGCTTTGGTCCGTAGAGCCGTCGTTTACCAGCAGGACACGGGCAGGTTTGGTGGCAATGGTGAGGTAGTTAGCCAGTTC
>WTIY01000113.1 GCA_011525065.1 Flavobacteriales bacterium | reverse complement strand
CGTATAGTTCTCTATAGGGAATGACCCAACCAATTCTCATTCGACCAATGGCTAGGTGAACAATGATTCCGTTTTGTCGTAGTTCGATGTTACCATATCGAAGGTCTTCATTTTGATTGCGAAAAGGCCAAAATCCTTTACTGATGTCATTTATGATCATTCGCTTCGAACCGATTCGTCCCATTTTCAGTCGCTCGATTAATGAATAGCCAGGACCAACTGTTTTAATCACATGTTGATCATAATCTTCGTTTGTGTGTGTCGTGTTAAATACCATTAAGTCTTTTTATTTCTGCGACAACGTTCACTGCAGTATCGAACCTCGTCCCAATCTTTCTGCCATTTCTTTCGCCAGCTAAAAGGCCTCTGACAAGTCATGCATGTTTTTTGTGGTAAAAATTCCTTTTTCATGATGGCTTGACCAGTATTTTTCTACAGCCCTTCCAGTATGAAAAAAATGACCCCTTGTAAGGTGCCTCTTGTGCCAACCAATCTCTAGAATCAACCACATCAGCGTTGTATGAAAACGCGGGGTGTTCTTTTATGTAGATCGCTGCGTTTGGAAAGGCTATTTTTAATGCGTCAAAAGAGCCAAATACCACCGCTAATTCAGGGATATTGGATTGGCCCAATTCGATGATAAAGTCCAAAACTTTTGGGCTGACCGGATAGGTTTTTAGGTACGCCTCATCCAATAATAATACCCTTTTAGCATCCAGCTCAGTACGCCAATTTGGATCTAAATTATAAGGCGTATATACGCACAAGGCTGAGGTAGACTCTTTATTCTTATCAGCGGATAACTTAAATGAAGAATACTTTGTTTTGAACTCGGAAGTATCCGCCAGCATTTGTGTTAGATCAGCCATGTGAGTCAGCTCAGAGGGAGACTCTTGTGCGGGCAAGGCATCATAGGTATTATCTAGATAACTACCGTTTTGACTTGTTCGACAAAAATGATTAATGTTTTCCTGATTGGCCCAATATTTTTTATTGGAATTAGAGCCAGCGACCCATTGCCAACTTAGAGCATTACTGGCCCAATCCCCGTCGAGTAGGTGATGGAACATCCATTGGGCAGGTTGATGCCAATGGCATTTTGCCACATTACAGACTAAAGACGCCACATACATGCGCAAATGATTGTGCATATAGCCGCTGGAATACAGGTCCTTGATGGCTTGGTCTATGGCTTGTATTCCGGTTTTTGCCTGGACAACCGCTTCAGGAATTCCGTATCGCTGAACCTTTTCTTGAGGTCGTTTTAAGTCTTGATTTATGGCTGCTCCGTGATGCTGCCACTGCCTTTGCCAAAAATCTCTCCAAGCGAGTTCTTGGACAAATTTTTCCATGTGAAACAAGCTGATCCCTTTATCCTTGAGCCGCTGATAGACCACCTTTGTTGAGATGACCCCCCGTGAGATATAAGGCGATAAAAAACTAACGCCACCATCAATATAATTGCGGCTTTTGGCGTAATGCTTTGGATCGATTGCATCGATACGCGCTAAAATGGCCTCATAATGGAGTGGAAAATTGATATGTCCCATACCGTTAAACATTAACAAGGGTTAATGACCTGCATCTGATTGACCTCATCGCTTACTGATTTTATTGCCGCTAATGTTACGCTGGCGACTGCATTTAAATCGCTTGATGTCGGGATTGCGTTTTTTTAAATGTTTCTGACTCACCCCGCTATTTACGCGCTTACGCCAAAGATTAAAGCTCCCTCGTTTTAGGGTTTTTCTCATTAGCGCGATTACTTTTTTCTCAGGAAGTCCAAATTGATACTCTATAGCCTCAAATGGTGTGCGGTCTTCCCAAGCCATTTCAATGATGCGGTCCAGTTCTGCCTCTGTAAATTCGCGCTGATCACTCATCATCCTGGTGTTTTTGCCAGATACGCTCATGATTCAAGACATAGCTCCCTAGGTGCTGAAACTGACATTGCTTGGGCTCAATTAGGGACAAAAAGGGTTTTTTGTTTTCTCTGGCATATAGATGATAAATACTGCCAATATTGGGCTCGAAGTTGAATTCAGCCTCTAAAATGCGATTGTTTTCTTGAATTTCCTCGAGAAGCGATTGATACTCCTGCTTAATGGCATCAAACCTAGCTTGAGTTCGATGATTAAACGCCTTAACGTAATTATTTTTCCAGGTGGTCAGGTCATCCGTGGTGATTTTTGGGGTACTTACCGAGGTAGCATACGGGCGAAGGGCGGCATCATAAGTCCCGGTTTCCTCATTATAGACCACTAAATCTGGCTTTTTCTTCTCTGGCATAACTACTTAGTTATGAATTTGAGTTTCATCGTGGTTTAGTCTTGATTTTTAGCCAATTGCTCTAATTCTTTCATAACTTCTTCAGCTTCTTGAACTTTTTGGTCGCTCAACGTTCTATTGGTCGTAGAATACTTATGGGCTTGTCCCATGAGGTCGCGATATTTTTTCTCGAGCTTTTTTTTTGGGCTGGATTTCTTGAATAGACCGAACATAGAATGCAGATTTGTAATTTTCAATAGCACCACGAAGATACAAATTGTTTAACTAATCGATAAAAAGATTAAACAAAATAAGAGAGAG
>WTIY01000258.1 GCA_011525065.1 Flavobacteriales bacterium | reverse complement strand
ATGAAATTACAATCATTGAAAACAATTTGAGGGCAAACGAAAAAGTCAATCAGCAAGCCTATCCACAGGATGGGATCGATCCTTTGCGACAGCGCGATTTTGGTGGGATCTCTCGGATGCCAATTGAAGAAAATTTTGACGGACTCTCCAACAGTGAGGGAGGCGGTTTTACCCCACCTGATCCTACCGGAGCAGCGGGTCCGAACCATTATCTAAACGCGGTCAATGTGGCCATTAAAATTTTTGACAAACAAGGGAATGTGTTGGCTGGTCCTACAGCTTTAGGCACTTTTTTGGGCTCGGGCAACAATTCAGGTGATCCTATAATTCTTTATGATCATTTGGCAGATCGTTATTTTGTAAGTCAATTCGGAACCGGTACATCTCTTTTGGTAGGGGTCTCAGAAACGCCTGATCCAACTGGAGCGTATAATGTCTTTCAATTCAACCTAGACGCCTTTCCGGATTATCCGCATTACAGTCTGTGGCACGATGGTTATTACGTCACGGCCAATAAATTTTCTGGTAATACCACTTACGTGATGGATCGTGCTGCCTTGATTGCTGGGGATCCAAATCCGGCCATCGTCGGTTTTGATTTGCCGGGTGTTGTCAATAATAATAATACAGTGTTTAGTCCAGAACCTGCGAATTTAACCGGGGTTAATTACCCTCCAGGAGCGCCGGGATATATTGTGTATTTACAGGACGACGGTTGGAGTACGGCCATAACTAATGACCACCTCAAGGTTTGGGAGATCACCATGGATTGGAATGACCCAACGAACTCAAGCATCTCACAGCCTTTTGAAATTCCGACGGACCCTTTTGATTCAGTCTTTGCGCCATTTGGTACCGGAGATGTCGAGCAGCCGGGTACTTCTCAGAAAATTGACATGATTGGTGGGATTATCTCTTACGCCGCTAACTATCGCAGTTTTGGCGGACACAATTCTTGGGTGATCACCTTTAATGTGGATGTCGATGGAAATGACACTTCGGGAATACGTTGGATTGAACTGCGTAACTCGGGAATTGGGCCTTGGACGCTCTATCAGGAGGGAACGTATGCTCCAGCCGATGGAAATAGCCGATTTATGGGTAGTGCAGCTATGGATGCCGCTGGTAATATTGGCATGGGCTTTAATATCGCCAGTGCCACCTTACCTGCAGGAATCAAGTATACAGGCCGTTATGATGGTGATCCGCTTGGTCAGATGACTGTGGCCGAGACGGACATTGTAGAAGGCGTTGGGGTGCAGACGTTCTCTAATCGGTTTGGTGATTATTCGCACCTAACTATGGATCCTGACAACTTTACCTTTTGGCATACTGCTGAATATTTTACGGCCAACAACGCTTGGCGCTCTAGGGTGGCAGCATTTACCTTATCGAGCGGCTTTAACGCCGATATAGGTGTAAGCAACATCAGTCAGCCGACAAACGGATTGCTTTCCACTACTGAAACAGTTGAGGTAGCGGTTCGAAACTTTGGTTTATCGGCTCAAAGTAATTTTCCAATAGAGCTTAGGGTTGATGGAAATCTGGTCGCCACAGAAACCTTTACCGGGACCATTAATCCCAATGAGGCGCTTAATTACACCTTTACCCAAACGGTTGATTTGTCGAATCAGGGCCAGACCTATGTCATTGAAGCATCAACCGATTTGACGGGTGATGAGTTTGAAGCCAACGACACCTACATCAAGGAAGTGCGTCATTTACTCGGAAGTGATGTTGGCGTGAGTGAAATTACTGCTCCGGTTTCGGGATCAGGGCTTGGATTAGAAACTTTGACGGTAACTTTAGAAAATTTTGGGGCCTTACCGCAGTCCAATTTTGACGTGAGTTATGTCGTCAATGGAGGTACTCCCGTTACAGAGACCTATACAGGCACGCTTGATAGCGAGGAGAGTGCCAGCTTTAGTTTTACCCAAGAGCTTGACCTCACGGCTTTAGGACCCTATGAAATAACGGTAAGCACGGCGCTGACCAGCGATCAGGATCCTACAAACGACAGCCTCACGACCACCATTACCAATCTGCTTTGTCAACCGAACTTAAATTGTTCTTTTGGTGATGGGTTTGAATTGTTTGCCGTAAATGAAATTAACAATCCATCAGGCTGCGAGGGCTATGCAGACTTCACAAACTTGGTGGCTAATTTTGATCCAGATTCAACCAATGACTTGACGGTCACCACGGGATATGGAGATCAGTTTGTTACGGTTTGGATCGATTTCAATGACGATTACAACTTTACGCAAGATGAAAAAGTGGTGGATAATTACGTGATTGCACCTGGACAAGCAGGAGGTAGCTATACAGAAACCATGACATTGACCATACCTGCAACGGCTAATCCAGGAACCCACCTAATGCGCGCCAAAACAAATTGGCAGGCAGAAGTTCCAGAAAATGCCTGTGAGGAAACCACCTATGGTGAAACAGAGGATTACTCGGCCAATATCGGTGGCTTGAGTAGTGATGATTACCTTTTGGCTGAATCCGATTTGTTGGTTCGCGAGTTGGACAATGATTTGTTCGACATTGAATTGCGTACTGATTATCAAGGACCACTATATTTAGCGCTATACAACACACTAGG
>WTIY01000064.1:1406-2649 GCA_011525065.1 Flavobacteriales bacterium | reverse complement strand
AATGAAAGGGGATTGATTTCATGTTTTTCCAAATGTTTTGATCAGCACTACATGGTTTGACGGACCATTAAAGCGATGAACAATTATGATATTTAAAGACAATGTCAAGATTTTTTTTGAAAAAATCAGGGAATGGTGGATAAATTGTCAAATTTCAAGGCGAAATCGTTTTCGATTTTCGTTTCGTATAAATATCTTGCTCAAAATTTTAACATTTTCATCGAAAACCCATAAGAGTGATATTATATGAAGGAGGTAACGCTAAAACAAATCGCTGAAAATCTCGGTATTTCTGTAACAACCGTGTCCAAGGCATTAAAAAATTACAAGGATGTCAGTCAAAAGACAAAGGCCCGAGTCAAAGCAGAAGCCAAGGCCCTGAATTACAAGCCAAATGTTTTTGCCGTCAATCTAAGGACGAAGGAATCGAAAACGGTAGGTCTAATCATCCCCGAAGTAGTCCACCATTTTTTTTCGAGCGTCATTAATGGCATTATTAACGAAGCCGAAAAGCACGGTTATCTCGTCATTATATTGCAATCTAACGAGTCCGAGACCTTAGAGCGTAAGCAGGTTGATCTGCTGTTGCAAAAGCGCGTTGATGGCATCATGATGTCAATGGCAAATACCACGGTTGATGTTGAACACATTGCTTCAATAAAAAATGCAGGGACGCCACTGGTCATGTTTGATAAAATTTCTAAACTGATTAATTGCTCTAAGATTGTCATTGATGACCGTCAGGCTGCTTATGACGCCACTAAATTTTTAATCGACAAAGGCTGTAGACGTATTGCTCATTTTCGGGGCTCATTGTTGCCACAAAATAGCATTGACCGTTTCTTGGGCTATAAAAAAGCTTTGGAGGATCACAACATCACTTTTGATCCTAATCTCGTCTATATCTGTGAAAATGTTGATTACGATGATGGTCGGGCAGCGGCAAAAAAGCTTTTGGCGGACGGATATGAAATCGATGGACTTTTCGCCATTACCGATATGGCTGCTACGGGTGCCTTAACCGTATTTAAGGAAAACGGCATTCGCGTGCCTGAGGATGTTGCGCTTATGGGATTCAGTAATTGGTTTTTATCTCAAGCCATAACCCCTGCCCTGAGCACAGTAGATCAGCCAGGATTTAAGATGGGGCGCAAGGCTTTTAAAGTGTTGCGAAAAGAGATGAAAGCCAAAAAACAAGGCGTCGCTTTGGACCCTGAGATCAAAATACTCGAAACCAAAATTG
>WTIY01000064.1:0-1396 GCA_011525065.1 Flavobacteriales bacterium | reverse complement strand
GCGCGATTCAACACCAAATTAATGCTATATTTATCCAGACCAATAAAATAGCATTCCTTCATGCGTTATTTAGTCGGCTTATTCAGCCTATTTCTATTATCGCCCTTGGGTTGTATTGAATCGTCAGTCAAACCAATTGATCAACGATCAGTAACTTACTCAGAGCGTTACCGACCACAATTTCATTTTTCTCCTCAAACAAATTGGATGAACGACCCCAATGGCCTTGTGTTTCACAAGGGTCAATATCATCTATTCTATCAGTATTATCCCGACAGTACAGTTTGGGGTCCAATGCATTGGGGGCATGCCACAAGTCGAGATTTATCCCATTGGGAGCATCAGCCTGTTGCGCTTTATCCAGATTCGTTGGGATATATTTTTTCGGGCAGTGCCGTGATAGATCATCAGAATACCTCGGGACTTGGCACAGAAGAGAATCCTGCTATGGTTGCTGTATTTACTTATCACAATATGGACGGCGAACGAGCGGGTCGAACAGATTTTCAAACACAGGGTATCGCATACAGTTTCGATGATGGATTGACCTGGGAGAAATACAAGGACAACCCCGTAATAGATAACCCTTCGAAAAGAGATTTTAGAGACCCCAAGGTGTTTTGGCATGAGGCGTCTCAAAAATGGATCTTGGTTCTTGTGGCTGGCGATCATGCGCAAATTTATCAGTCCACTAACCTTATAGACTGGACATTTGCCAGTAGTTTTGGTCATAATCAAGGCGCCCATGGTGGGGTGTGGGAGTGCCCAGACTTGTTTGCGCTGACCACAGACCAAGGCATGCAAAAATGGATACTCAGTGTGAGTATAAATCCGGGCGGGGCCAATGGTGGTTCAGCCACGCAATATTTTGTTGGCGAATTTGACGGAACGACATTTTCAACCGATCAGAAAGACATCAAATGGCTCGATCAAGGCCGCGATAATTATGCTGGGGTAACGTATAACGATGCGCCAAACAACGATCGAGTGCTGATCGGTTGGATGAGCAATTGGGATTACGCTCAAGTAACGCCAACTTCACCTTGGCGCAGTGCGATGACTCTGCCTCGTAGACTGGATTTGAACCTTGAGGATTCAAACTATTTTTTAGCACAAACTCCGATATTAGATTCTTCACTCATGTCTAATATCAGATCTATTGACACCAAAATTTTAAATTATGGTTTACGCTTGCCGGTTGAAAGGAGTAAAATTGAGTTTGAGCTCGATTTGAGTGAAAACACTGTATTTGAGCTATACAATGAAAAAGAGCGATTTATCTTTTCGGTGCAAGGCTCCACTGGTGAAATGATCGTTGATCGCCGCGCTTCCGGTCAAATAAACTTTTCAGAGAAATTTGTTCCAGGCCTACAGCAAGTGCAATACGAGCCTCAAA
>WTIY01000079.1 GCA_011525065.1 Flavobacteriales bacterium | reverse complement strand
GGATTAGGATTTGTCAAAATAATCACTGGCAAAATTTTCATTGGTGCCTTTTCGATAGCAGGTGGCCGAAAACCCCTGGTGAATGCTGTAGTAGCCAACTTCACCCTTTTTGTTGACCGCGATGTAGCCCACTTGAAAATCTTTGTAATTCGGGTTCTTTTTGACGATTCGGCCAATCGCTTCTTCGCAAGCCTGTTGAGGACTGCGCCCTTGCCTCATGAGCTCTACAATCAAAAAGCTACCCACAGTCTTCAGGACCTCTTCACCAAGTCCAGTGGCGGTTGCACCCCCAACTTCATTGTCGATGAATAAGCCTGATCCGATGATGGGAGAGTCCCCCACGCGTCCGGCCATTTTATAGGCCAAACCACTGGTAGTACATCCGCCAGCGATGTCTCCGTTTTGATCTATGGCAAGCATGCCAATGGTGTCGTGATTCTCAATATTAATGATGGGTTTGTATTTGGCCTCGACCAGCCACTTTTGCCAAGCCTTTTTTGACGCTTCCGTTAAAAGGTTTTCTCGGGGAAACCCTTGACTGACCGCAAATTGTTCTGCACCGCTGCCCGCCATAATAACGTGCGGTGTTTCCTCCATAACTTTGCGCGCCACGGAGATGGGATGTTTTATGTTTTGAAGATAAACGACCGCCCCGTAATCGCCCTTTGAATTCATAATGCAGGCGTCTAAAGTTACATGGCCCTCACGGTCTGGCAGACCACCGATACCCACACTTTGGCCCTCAGCATTGGCCTCCTCCACACGACAACCCTGTTCTACAGCATCCAAGGCTGAACCCCCGCTTTGTAGTACTGTATAGGCCGCCTCGGTCGCGTTTGGGACATTCCAAGTCGCAACAACCAGTGGCATTGCTTCCGAATTGCTCATGCTGCTTTTTGGATTGGGTTCTGTGGAGGACAAGGATCCGGCCAGGGCCTTTGAGCCACCGACTACTGCTAAACTCCCGAGTGCAGTACGCTGAATAAAATTTCGTCGTTTCATGGGTTATTTAATGGTTATTTCATCGGCAAAAAGCCAGGCCTTACCGCCATATCCCAGGTGCCAGGGAGGCAGGTCTCCGAAATTTTTTACCTTCAGATGAATGTATCGTTGTTGGCTTTTACCCAAGGAGAACTCAATGGTTTTTTGTCTCGGCAGCTTGCTTTGGCGAATCTCAGGCAGCTCAATGGTTTTAAATTTCTCGGTCTTTTTATCCAGACCCACAGCCAGTTCTACTTGAGTCGGTAGGAAAATCCAGCTGCGTTGGTCCTCTAGAAAATTGATCGATACCGATTCGATCGTTTTGACGTCTCCTAGGTCGATGATCACATCGATGTCTTCACCTTCATAACCTTGCCAAGCTCCGCCAAAAAAATTATTAGATCCATGGTAGCCGTCGATCAGCGCATTGGGTCCGCCCCCATTATATTGATTGGCAAATGCCGTGTTCACAGTGATTTCGCGCAGCGGGTCGATTTTGATAAATTTTGTGGTCACTTCCGCACTTTTTCGGCCGTAATTATCCTCCGCGTAAATGCTTAAGGTAGCGCCGTCAGTGAGGGTGAATGGTGCTTGATAGGCCTTTGCTGTAGCTTTATTAAGACTGTAATAAATTTGTGCTGAATCATTGATTTGACCCAGGACCACTTGCGTGCTATCCTTTATGGCGGTGCTGCCTGACTGGATAAATGGAGGAATTACCAGAGTCTCCTCTGGCTCAAGATCAAGACGTGATGTTGGGCTATTTTCTCTCGACCTACCCCATGCACTGGGCTGAGCGCCCATAAAAAATTCAAGAGTCCCTCCCTGGGTCAAGGCGCTGTGAGGCAAGTAAGTTTTATCCCAGTTTTGACCATTGAGTTTAACCGATTGCACGTAAGGATGATCAAGCTGATTGTCGTACGCCACGACCTCAAAGTTTTGTTCACCCACCTGAATTTCTGCTCGATCAAAAAGTGGGCTACCCAATAAATATTCAGGGTTGCCGGGAGCCATGGGATAAAATCCAAGACTGCTCAGCAGGTACCAAGCACTCATTTGGCCGCAATCTTCATTTCCTGAAATCCCATCAGGAGTTGGGGTGTATAATGTGGTCAGGATTTCACGAACGCGTTCTTGACTTTTATGAGGTTTTTGAACGTAATGGTATAAATAAGCCATGTGATGACTGGGCTCATTGCCGTGTGCGTATTGTCCGATAAGTCCTGTTATGTCCACTTGATTCCTGCCCGTAGTCGATGAGCTCGCTGTGAAGAGTTGATCCAGTTCACTTTCAAATTTTTCCGCCCCACCCATTAGGCCCATGAGCCCCTCGATATCGTGGGGCACAAAAAAGCGATATTGCCAGGCATTGGCCTCGGTGTAATTAAAGTTTACCTCAAAGGGGTCAAATGGCGTAAACCACGAATTGTATTGCCGGGCTCGCATGAATCCGCTTCCGGGATCAAACACGCTTTTATAGTGCTGTGCTCGCTTTATGAATTCACGGTAAACCGCAGTTTGGCCTAAGGCTTTTGCCATTTGAGCGATGGTCCAATCGTCATAGGCGTATTCAAGAGTTTTGGAGACGCTTTCGCCTTCATGTTCCAAGGGGATGAACGACTGCGCTTTGTAGGCTTGAAGACCTAGATGATCTTGAAGGGCACTGTGCTTCATGGCCTCGAGTGCTTTTTTGGCGTCAAAACCATCAAGGCCCTTGAGATAGGCGTCAGCGATAACTGAGACTCCGTGATAACCGATCATGCAGCCTGTGTAATTTGACGACAAGTCCCAAATGGGCATGATTCCACCTTCATCGTATTTGGCGAGTAAGGTCTTGACAAAATCGACACTGCGCTCTGGCTCAATTATGGTATATAGTGGGTGAGCCGCCCTGAAGGTATCCCAAAGCGAAAAGACGGTATAGTAATTAAAGGTGCTGTCCTGATGGATTTCCAAATCCATTCCCCGGTAACGTCCATCGACGTCCTGATAAAGATTTGGCGCGATCATGCTGTGATAAAGGCTGCTGTAAAAATTGACTAGATCGCTGTCTCGCTTTCCAGCGACTTTGATTTTTAGCAATTGTTTACGCCACATTTTCTCGGCCTCAAAACGCATGAGATCAAAGCTTTTTCCTGCGGCCTCAGCCAGGTAATTTTTATAGGCACCCTCATGATCTACGGCCGAAAGACCAACCTTAATTTCGACGGGGCTATTCTCTAAATTGTCAAATTTTAAATAAGCCATTTGTCGGTCTTTTCGGTATTCAAAATCCAAAGATTCCTTCAGATTTTTGTTCTTGGCCTCGCGAATGGTCTTGATCGGGTGAGAGAACTTGATGTAAAAATACAAGCGTTGATCTTCGGCCCAAGCTTTAGAATGACGATGCCCTCTTAGGGTATAGGCATCGATAAGCTCGAGGTCAGCAGAGAGGAGGGCATCTCTATGGGCCAAGTCGATCACCAAATAAGCAGGATGTTCGAGTGAATACTGGTATTGATGCATGGCAGTCCTCGGGCTGGCAGTCATGGAGGCAATAAGGTCCAGACTGTCCAAATAAACTTTGTAGTAGCCGGGCGAGGCTTTTTCGTTTTTATGGCTAAAATATTGACGATACCCCCCGCTTGATTGAGCACCATTGTGCCAATCTTTTTTGCTGGCAGGCATCAGCAGCAGATCGCCGTAATCGCTGACCCCAGTTCCGCTCAGGTGGGTGTGGGAGAACCCATAGATGTATTGGTCGCTGTAATGATAGCCACTGCAGCCATCCCAACCGCTGAGTCGGGTGTCAGGACTCAGTTGAACCATGCCAAAAGGGGTGGTTGCTCCTGGAAAAGTGTGCCCGTGTCCTCCTGTTCCGATAAACGGATCTACATAGGGTATTGGGTCAAAATCAGGGGCAATGGTCGTCGGTTGGCGGACATTACATGCCGCCAAAATAAAAAATGACAAAAGCCAAAGGTGATTTTTCATACGCTCCATAGATTGGTTCAATTTACAAAAAGACGTTAAAAAAAAGTGAAGCCATGTGCGACTTTAGGGCTTGGGTTTATCTTTGTCAAAAAAAAAGATGCGCTGGCTTTTCTTTTTCCTTTTTTACGGAGCGATCGATTTTTACGCCTATCAGGCCTTTAAAACCTTAACCAAACACCCTTGGGCGCCTTGGGTGTATTTTGGCACCTCATTTTTGGTCTTGGCCATTTTTGTCGGCCAGCTATTGTCCATGGGGGAGGCGCGAAGCACTCAGCCCGGCCAACTTTATGTTTTCGGTTTGTTTTTGGCCTTTTTCGTTCCCAAACTCCTGATCGGCGCCTTTATGATAACCGAAGATATAGTGCGACTGATTTGGGGAGTAATCCGTCAATTCATCGCTGAACCAACTCAGTTTTTACCCGGCAGGAGACGGTTCGTCAGTAGTCTGGCCTTGATTACGGCAGCCTTACCTTTTGGTGCTCTGTTGTACGGCATGTTTCGCGGCAAATATCAATATCAAGTACTGTCTTATGCTCTTAGTTTTGATGATTTACCCGATGCTTTTGAGGATTATACCATCGTGCACATCAGCGATTTGCACTGCGGGAGTTTTGACGACCCAGAAAAGGTAGATTATGGCCTTTCGTTGATTCAGGATCAGCAACCCGACCTAATCTTATTCACGGGTGATTTGGTCAACAATCGTGCTGATGAATTGAACCCTTGGCAAGAACTCTTTAGTCAATTATCGGCCCCAGACGGGGTCTATTCAGTGCTCGGAAATCACGATTACGGGGACTATGTGCCTTGGGCCAATGTTCAAGAGAAGCAAGCCAACATGGAGGATTTAAAAAATCGTCAAGAAAAAATGGGTTGGCGTTTGTTGCTCAACGAGCATCAAATCATCGAGAGAGGCAGCGATCGAATTGCCCTGATTGGGGTAGAAAATTGGGGTGCTGGTGGATTTAAAAAATTAGGTGATTTTGAGAAAGCGACTCAGGGAATTGACCCAAAAGGGTTTAAGATTCTCATGTCCCATGACCCGTCCCATTGGGAACACCAAGTAAAGGATCACGAATTAAAAGTTCATCTTACCTTATCAGGCCATACCCATGGCATGCAATTTGGGGTGGACATTCCTGGTCTGATCAAATGGAGCCCGGTACAATATCGCTACCCGTATTGGGCTGGAATCTACCGCGAGAAAGATCAGTTCTTAAACGTCAATAGAGGATTCGGATTTATTGGCTATCCTGGACGTGTTGGGATTAAGCCTGAGGTCAGTGTCATAAAGCTGAAAAAAGGCTCAAAATCGACCTAATTCACTGGAAATGCTATCTTTGTAGCAAATTAATCACTACAGATTATGTCAAAATTTGGTGAAATTATAGAGACTCCGGTTCCTGTACTGCTCGACTTTTACGCAGATTGGGATCAAGCCTGCCAAGAAATGCACGCGGTTCTTCGCGATGTAGCTGCAGCCCTTGGTGACAAGGCTAAGGTCATCAAAATTGATGTTGAAAAAAATGAAGAACTCTCCGAAGCCCTTCGCGTAAAAGGTTTACCCACCCTTATGATCTACAAAAACGGGGAGATGAAGTGGCGTAAAAGTGGGGAGCAAGATGCCAATACACTGATCGGTTTGGTCAAAGAACACCTCTAGGCGCTCAGTCCTATTAGGGGTTTAATTCTTGAGTCTTATCAGGCCCAGTTATCAGACAATTTCTATTCTTTCAAGGGCAACATGACCAGGCCCATATCATTCAAGGCACTAAGGAAATTTGGCAATACCTGACGAAGATTGTTTTCTGCTTTCAGACTATCGTGAAAAACAACAATACTGCCGGGCTGCACATTTTTTCTCAGGATACTTTGGATCTTCTCTGGGCTAAAAGATTTATCCCAATCATAACTCAATAAAGACCACATCACTAAGGTATATCCTCGCTTTTTAAGCGCGCGCGCCTGCGAATTGCTCAATTTGCCATAGGGCGGCCTGAAAAGTTTTGTTTGGATCCCAGTTTTAGTATGAAAGGCTAGCGCGTTATCCACATAAGTCTGAGTATCGGTTTCAGTGCCCTTGCAGTGATTTTGCGTATGATTGCCTAAAGCGTGCCCTTGCTTTAAAATCGCAGTTACTAGTTCAGGGTGCTTACAGGCATTATCACCAATGCAGAAAAATGTGGCTTTTGCCTTCGCGGCGGCCAATTCATCTAAGACCCATGGGGTAACTTCGGGTATTGGTCCATCGTCAAAGGTCAGGTAAACTGCCGGCTGTCCATGGTCGTCCCTTTTAGGTCCTTGCCACAGACGATGCTTGAACAGCCAAGGAATCCAAAACGGTACGGTAGGCAGACGCATAAGGTTTTAGGATGCGGGGTCAACTGACTCAACTTCAAGAGCCATGTCTTTGATCTCTGTTTGTAAGAATTCTTTTTCTAAGTCGACTCCAACACGTTCAAAAAGTCCTTGGAATTGACCGACATCACTCATGAACTGCGCTCGGATGGTTTGATAGTACTCCGCATTGTCAAAGGCATTGACAAACAAGACCAAGCTTTCATATTGATTCATCTTACTGTAGATTTCTTCCAGATTGCTGATTTGACTGCTCACCTCAAGTGCGGCGTAATAGTTCAGGTATTCGCGATGAACTTCAGTGGTCTGCTCAAAGACCTTTCTCGCTTTTTCATCAGCCCCTATGGCGTAATAGTTCCAAACGAAGGGGTCTAAAAGTGAGTAGTATTCGAATAAATTCACAGGCATTTTTTCCATGCCGAGATCCAATATGGTTTCTGCTTTATCATATTGCTTGAGTCGTACCAATTCATCAGCCAGACGGGATAAGTTACTCCGATAGGTAATGCCATTTCTGCGTGTCTCTGTATCGTGATAAATTTCTGGGTTTCCACTACCGCCCCAATCCCAGGACATTACAATGTCATACATTTTATCGGCGTCTACCCGGCCCATTTCGTATGGGTTTCTGGGATTAACCGGTGTTTTTATGGGCACGAGCTTATAGACCATTCCATCGAGTTGTAGATAATCTTTCATCCAGAGGTAATCGTCATCCCCAAAGGCGCCTCCGCTAAAATAAATGGGGCGTTCCCAATTATTGTTCGCAATGATGTCCAACATCAACAAACGATTTTTATAGATGAAATCTCCTGAGAGTTCGATGTCGATGTATGGTACAATTAAGTCTTCATCTTTAGCTGGAACAATGCCGTTTTTCAAAACCGCCTCTTTGTCTACGGGAATTCGAATGACTTTAGACGGAAAAGCGTTGATGAACTGACCGCTGTTGAGTTCTACCTTAAAGCGCAAGTCTTCACTGGCGACAAAATTCATCCACGTTTTGATGTCGACGGTGTCTCGAACGGTCTCTTGATAGGCGATCACGTCACGCACCCCATATCGATATTGTTCGTGTTTGAGTTGTGAGGGAATCGGCGCACTACTAAAAGCTTGTTTTTTCATGTCGTCAATGTACCAGTCGGTTTGAAAAAGACTGGTATTGATGATGCGCACGTCCTGTCGGTAGTGTTCCACGTTTTGTTGATACCACAGGGCAAAAGTGTCGTTATCTCCTATGGTAAAGAGCAGTGCATTTGGATCACAAGAATCCAGATACATTTTACCCATGGCATTGGCCGTGTAGCGGCCAGAACGGTTGTGATCGTCCCAGTTTTGTGTGGCCAACAGCATTGGTCCAGCAAGCAAGGCGAGCCCTAAGCCAATCGGGGCGCTTAATTTTTTCAGAGATTTTTCTTGAAGCCAATTCACTAGAGCATATGCGCCGTAACCAATCCACATGGCGAAGACATAAAAAGACCCAACGATGGCGTAATCACGCTCACGCGGCTCATAAGGTCGTTCGTTCAAATAAACCTTAAGGGCCAATCCCGTAAATAAAAAGAAGACCATCAGTACCCAAAAGCCTTTTTTGTCCTTGCGATAGTGAAACGCCAGACCAAAGACCCCGAGAAGTAAAGGCAGAAAGTAGTAGGTATTTCTGGCTTTATTGTTCTTTAAATCAGAGGGCAAATTCGATTGATCTCCCAAACGCCACTGGTCGATGAAATTAATGCCGCTGAGCCAGTTTCCGTGCAAGGAATCCCCCTGGCCTTGAATGTCGTTTTGTCGCCCAGTGAAATTCCACATAAAATATCGCCAGTACATGTAGCCGAACTGGTGGACAAACATGAATTTAATGTTGTCCAAAAATCCTGGTTTTTCGATGTCCAGGAAAGGGCTGAATCGGTTGAGAAACTCATGGTATTCCTTAGTACTTACCAGTCCTTGACTGTGCGCCTCTTTGAATTTATTGACCTCCTCAATAAGGCGCTCTTCTCCTCGATAAGCACGCTTTACGGCAAATTCTAGACCTCCAGTGCATTGCATGTAGTTTGCGGCGTGTTCCGAACTCCACATTCTGGGCAGCAGAGCCTTGTGGGCATCATCTGTATTCTGTGAGGCGTTTTCCCATTCATTGACCACGATGTACTTGCCCTGAGCGGGATCTTTTTCGTATTTAGGTTTGTCGTCTTTGTAAGGGTTGTCCGGGTCTAGACCAGCGTAAATTTCTGTGAATTGTGGCCCGTAAAATAAATGGGTCTCGGGGTATTGTTCCCTGTTGTAATAGGCCAACAGTTCTCGAGCATTGTTCGGGTTGTTTTCGTTAATCACCGTCCCGGCGTTTGCCCGAATGGGCAACATAAGCCAACTTGAGAATCCGATGAAAATAAATAGAACGCAGAGCAATACCGTATTGGCCCATACTTGACCTTTTGCCCGTGTGATCTTAAGTCCGTAATAGAATAAACCGATAAACAAAAGGGCGGAAAAAGCCGTACCCGAGTTGAATGGCAAGCGCAGGTTATTGACAAAAAATAATTCCATGGCGCTGAAGAACTTTAGGGTCCAAGGCAGAAGGAGCTTAAAGATGAAAAGCAAAACCGCCACCACAACAACGTTGGCGACAATGAAATTTTTTGGGGTAACCACAGGGGTTTTTTTGAAAAAGTACAAAAAGCCGATTGCTGGGATGGTCAAAAGACCCATGAAGTGAATGCCAAAAGACAACCCTACAATAAAGGCAATCAATACGAGCCAGCGATTTCCTCTGGGATGAAACATGTCGGCCTGCCAGCGCAATCCACAGTAAAATAAAATCGACATGATGCAGGCCGCCGCGGCGTAAACTTCTGCCTCAACGGCAGAAAACCAAAAGCTGTCGGTAAAGGTAAACGCCAGTGCCCCGATGGCCGCACTGCCAATGATTTTAACTCCCCTTTCTGTGCTGATGGATTCTGAGTCGGTACTGAGTTGTCTGAGCAGTAAGCTCAACGACCAAAACAAAAACAGTATGGTAAACGCACTGGCAAAAACAGACATTAAATTAATGGTCAGCGCTACATTGGCCTGACCGATGGCGAAAATGGAAAAGAAGGCTCCCAGGATTTGATACAGCGGGGCTCCAGGAGGATGGCCGACCTCTAAATTACTCGCTGTAGTAATGTACTCACCCGCGTCCCAAAAACTCACGGTTGGCTCCACCGTGAGCCAGTAAGTGATGAGCGCTATGGCAAAAACACTCCAACCGATAATTTTATTCCATTTTTGAAAGTTAAAGGCGGGCATACACAGGCGTTTTATAGTTGTTGCGAATTTAGCAATATTTCGCGAAGAGTGCGGTTTGTAAGGGGCCCTTTGGTCGTTAAAAATTTGAAAAATTTTATTTGTGCAACCCAAAGTTTGTTATAAATTTGCCGCCACATTACCCCATTGGCCTATGGTGTAACTGGCAACACGTCTGATTTTGGTTCAGAAGAGTCTAGGTT
>WTIY01000259.1 GCA_011525065.1 Flavobacteriales bacterium | reverse complement strand
TAAATCAATTTCATTATCTCCTTTGATGGCGTCTTCAAACGGGACGCTAACGATTTTGTTGTTTGCCACGCCAATCATCACTCCGCGCTCATTATTGAGCAAGGAATCGACTGCACCAACACCCAGGCGACTGGCCAAAACACGGTCAAAACAGCTCGGCGTACCACCTCTCTGAATGTGACCCAATACGGTTACCTTAACTTCGTAGTCATCTAGGTTTCCTCGAACATAATCCGCGAGCTCAAAAATATTTTTACCGCTTTGGTCGCCTTCAGCGACCACTACAATACTGCTGGATTTACCGCTTTTCTTACTGCGCTTGAGGGAACTAACCAGGCGCTCTTTACCTAGATTTTGTTCTGGGATTAAAATTTCTTCAGCTCCAGCACCAATACCAGCATTGAGTGCGATATCTCCAGCATCGCGACCCATGACCTCGATTAAAAATAAACGATTGTGCGAATTGGCTGTATCCCGAATTTTATCAATGGCTTCGACCACAGTATTGAGTGCCGTGTCATAGCCTATGGTATAATCGGTGCCGTTAATGTCATTGTCAATGGTTCCTGGAAGCCCAACAATCGGAATGTCGTATTCTGACATGAATACATTCGCGCCGGTAAAGGTACCATCCCCACCGATAACCACTAAGGCATCAATACCGAGTTTCTTGAGTTGCTCATAGGCCTTAGCTCGGCCTTCAGCGGTTCTAAATTCTTTGGAACGGGCAGACTTTAATATCGTTCCACCCCTGTTGATGATGTTTTTAACCGACCGCGGTCCCATCTCCTTAAAATCGCCTTCAATCAAACCCTGAAGACCACGAAAGACACCGACACATTCGAGCTGATGAAAGGCACAGGCCCTAACGACCGCTCTTATCGCTGCATTCATTCCTGGGGCATCACCCCCACTGGTCAGGACTGCTATTTTTTTCATGCTTTTCGGTTAAGCCGGGCTAAAATAAATCATTCCCGTCACATTACAAACTTCCCGTCAAACGATAACGATTTCGATTGACGTAATTTTATTTAAATGACTGGCTAACGTGCTGGTTCTAAAAGCACCACGTCCTCAAACCGGCTCAATGTAACCGCTCCATTGGTCACGCTGAGGCGCTGGCCCGTAAAGGCTTCGTGCACCAGCGTCCCCTCGGCAAATACATCGCCAGTGACAATAGTAAGGCCTTCAGCGGAGGAAGTCAAATCCTCATCAGAAGGTATGGCAACCACCACGCGATCATCCACCCCTTCATTTTTGAGTATCCTTGAAAAGGTATAGGGTGCTGAGGCGAGCTGCTGGTGAATTCCAGCACCTATGGCCATATGCCGTGCTCTAAACTGCCCAAGACGTTGCCAGTAACTCAGGATCTTTTGGGTTTCTGAGTTGTTTTCCAAATCCGACCAATTCATAAAGGAGCGCAGGGTCGCATCCCCTTGAGTGCCCTCAATGATCAGTGGTCGAGCCAGTTCATCGCCGTAATAAATTTGAGCAGCCCCTGGTGCTAAAAGTAAGCGTCGCGCGGTTTTGTAGGGATAATTGCGTTCCTTATCAAAGGGGGAACCATCATCATGCGAACTCATGAAGTTTAAGGTTCCATAGCCATCCATGGGGCCATTGAGAATGTTGCTGTAATCGCTATACAGAGCCTCTAAACTTAAATCTTGAGTACTTTTAATGTGGAAATTAATCAGGGCGTCAAAACTGTTGTTAAAAAAGTTCTCTTTTCGGTCACCGAAGTCATAGTCCTTTAAGTGGTGTAGGTCATAAGAATATACCTCCCCGACCAAATAAAAGGGACTTTGATCCAAAACCGCCTCGGGATGCTCGCCTTTCCACCGGGCAAAAGCCGCATCACAGATCACACGAAACTCTTCCCACACCGTCACTTCGGTGTGTTTGGCCGTATCCACCCGAAACCCATCGATTCCGTAATCCGTGACGTAATCACTGAGCCATTTCATGATGTAAAAGCGCGGCGCTCTCGGATAACCGGTGCGCTCAAAAAACGCATCGAGCTCAGCCATCTCAGTCTCCAATCGACCCTCTGACTGCCATTTAGCCACCAATTGTGGTGGGAGTGTGACTTCCTGATCGCTTTCGGTCAGTACATCTGGAAGGTTCTCTACTAAATTACAGGAGGTCGCTCCAGCATAGGAGTCATGAGTACAGGTGGGCCCGCGGCGCACCCAATCCTCAGGCCAAATGCCATCGACCTCGGTTTGGGGCCCATGGTGGTTCACTACAGCGTCTAGCAGCACGCGTATGCCCTTGCGGTGCGCCGCGTCGACTAGGGCTTTGAGCTCTTGTTGCGTGCCAAAATTAGGATCTAAGGCCGTCCAATCTTTAGTCCAGTAGCCGTGATAACCGTAAGTAAAACCCGTGCCCTCGTCTGTTCCGGCATGGATTTGCTCTACCAGCGGGGTCATCCAAATGGCGTGAACCCCAAGATCGTTAAAATACCCCTGCTCTATTTTTTGGATGATTCCGGCCAAATCACCACCTTCAAAACCGCGCAACACTGCAGTTGGCTCAGTGCGGTTAAAGTTCACGTCATTGGTGGGATCTCCGTTGTTAAATCGGTCGGTCAGCATAAAGTAGATGGTCGCACCCTCCCAATTAAAATATGGGGTCTGCTCAACTGCTGAAGTAGATTTAGTCTCGGCGCAACTGCTCAACAGCAGCCCGCTCATAAT
>WTIY01000029.1 GCA_011525065.1 Flavobacteriales bacterium | reverse complement strand
CTGTAGGCCCTGTATTCCTCTAGGGTGAATTGCCCCAAAACTAAGCCTTTTAAAATGTTGCGAAACTTCATGTCTTTATGAATGGCCGATTCGATATAATCCATTTTTCTCTCGGGAGAAAGTTCATAAAAGACCCCTTTGTGTTTTTCAACATAATGACGAAACAAGGCAAGAATCAAATCATTTTGCAGCTTGAGAATGGGCCTTAAGGTATTGTTTTGAAAAAACTCTTGTGAGGACATTTGATCGTGCATGCGGGCTTGCCCTAAATCGGGCCGCATGTTCACAAGATGGTCGTCACGATGATCCACAGGGTTAGGTTTTTAATTCCTTGAGGTCTCCTCCAGAGGGTGCTTCATAAAGCTCTAAACCAAAATAGGAAACTGAAGCGATTAAGTGATCAAAAATATCGGCCTGAATGTGTTCATAATTTTCCCAACGCTTATCGTTGCTAAAGGCGTATATCTCAATGGGCAAACCGAGCTCAGTCGGTGCCAGATGACGCACCATTAAAAATAAATCCTTATTAATGGCAGGGTTTTCGTGCAAATAGGCATCGGCGTATTTTCTAAAGACCCCTAAATTGGTTTGATTTCGTCCATTAATCAGTAAGGCCTTATCCACCTCGTTTTGGGCATTAAATTTCGCGATGTCCTTTTCGCGATGCTCAATATAGGGTTTGATCAAGGCGATTTTTTTAAAGGCCTCTACATCCTCTGGTGTAAGAAATCGCACAGAGTTCTGTTTGATCAGCAAAGAACGTTTTATGCGTCTTCCCGCAGATTCTTGCATGCCACGCCAATTCTGAAACGAATCGGAAATCAAACTATAGGTAGGAATTGTGGTAAAGGTGTTATCAAAATTTTGTACTCGGACTGAGGCCAAATTGATCTCGATCACATTGCCATCTGCGCCGTATTTAGAAAAGGTGATCCAATCCCCAATGCGCACCATATCGTTAATGGACACCTGTATGCTCGCCACAAAACCCAGTATGGTATCCTTAAAAATCAAAAGGATCATGGCTGAAGCCGCCCCCAGAGATGCTAAACTCTCAACACTAAACCCTGTGATTAAATTAACAATAAAAAAGATTCCAGCGCCCCATGTGAACATCATAAGGACCTGGAGGTAACTCTCAAGGGGTTTGTCTTTAAATTGCTCGTATCCTGCATTGAGGTATATTTTTATGGTACGTAAAACACTGCGAACAATAAGCACGCACAGCACCACAAAATAAATGGAGGCGAGTTTTGCCCCGATCTGAGCCAGTTCAGGATAATCGTAAAGCCCAATCGGGATGAAATACCACAAAACGGCAAGTGGGGAGAGGTGGGCGACAAAGCGAGGAAAATTACTTTCAATTAAATAGTCGTCAAATGAAGTTTTCGTTTTGTTGCTAAACGCCTTGAACAATTGTACAATCACGCTGCGGGTGATTCGATCCAAAATCCGAATAACCACAAGGCCGACAGCTCCAACCACAACGGCATTGATCAAGTTTGCCCAAAAAAGCGAAAAACCGTGGGCATAGAGATAATCACGAATCCATTCTGTAATGAATAAAATTTCTGAATTTGTCATGACAAGTATTTCTTTTCAACATAAAACGGACCAAAGGGCAAAAGGGCGCAAACCGAAATGATCAACCACTGCATGGTCGTCCATCCTTTGGCCTTACGAAGCGTAAAGGCCAAGGCCTCATAAGCCAAAAACAGCACGCCATGGAGCATGCCAACGACTTCAACACCCAGTGGCCACATCCAAATGTACTTCAGTGGCATGGCTACTCCCAAAAGCATTAGAAACGAAATGGCTTCCAATCGACTGATCCAAAAAAATAAACGATCCTGATTCACAGAAAAATTTTTGGCAAAGATACCAATGTTTTTGACTTCCAATGGGGTTAAAGTATATTTGCCAAACGGTCAAAAAAAAGAGCCATGATTCACTTAAAACACAAAAACGCCTTCATCACAGGAGGGACAAAAGGCATTGGTTTAGGCATTGCAGAGGCCCTGTTAATAAACGGTATTTCTGTAGCCTTTACTGGTCGAGAACAAATCTCAGTAAACAGCACAGAAAAAGCATTAAAATTATTAGCGGATGAACACAACACTAAGGTCATTGGACTTACGGCGGATGTTCGGAATTATGAAGATATGTCAAGGGCTTCCGATCGTGCAATGCAGGCTCTGGGGCCCATAGATTGCGTGATCGCCAATGCGGGCCTAGGGCATTTTGCTCCGGTCCATGAAATGAGTTTAGAACATTGGCATCAGACCATAGATACTAATTTAACGGGGGTTTTTTACACCTTAAAAGTCCTAGCAGAAAGCCTAATGGAGCATCAGGGCTACTTTATGAGTATCTCAAGTTTAGCGGGGACTAATTTTTTTGCCGGAGGAAGTGCCTACAATGCCAGTAAATTTGGGGTCACTGGTTTTACTCAAGCTTCCATGTTAGATTTGCGGAGTTACGGGGTTAAAATGACCACAATCATGCCAGGTTCAGTGTCGACTTATTTTAACAATCATCAGCCAGACGATTCAGACCACTGGAAGATCCAAAAAGAGGATTTAGGACAAATTGTGGTACAACTGTTGTCCATGCATCCCAGAAGTTTACCCAGTAAAATTGAACTGCGTCCCACACAACCGCCAAGTTTTAAGAGGTAGGGGAGTGAGTGGCCCAAGATTTCCCTTTATG
>WTIY01000188.1 GCA_011525065.1 Flavobacteriales bacterium | reverse complement strand
ATCATGACCACAGCAGATCACCTCAAAGATCTTAGACATCGCCTGGATGCGTTAAGGAGGTATCTTTGACGTAGATGGTAAAAAAATCTCCATCGCAAACGACGAGGAAAAAACCTTTGACCCTAATTTTTGGAACAATGCCAAACAAGCGGAGGCTTTTATGAAAGAACTTCGCGGTCAAAAGAAATGGGTTGAAGACTATGAATCCGCCCAAAACAACTTCGAAGACTTAGAAGTTTATTTCGACTTCTTTAAAGAAGGTGAAGAAACACAGGAACAGGTAGACCAAAGCTATCATAAGGCTCTAGAGGCCATCGAGCAGCTCGAATTTCGCAACATGTTAAGCAGCGAAGGAGATGATCTGAGCGCTGTACTGCAAATCACGGCCGGAGCAGGGGGTACTGAAAGCTGTGATTGGGCAAACATGCTCATGCGTATGTATTTGATGTGGGCTGAAAAACAAGGTTTTAAGGTTAAAGAATTGAACTATCAAGCCGGGGATGTGGCTGGGGTAAAAACCGTAACCCTTGAAATCGAAGGAGACCACGCATTTGGTTGGCTTAAAGGAGAAAATGGCGTGCATCGATTGGTGCGCATCTCCCCTTTTGATTCCAACGCCAAAAGACACACCAGCTTCGTTAGTGTTTATGTTTACCCTTTGGCCGATGACCGGATAGAAATTGACATAAATCCTGCTGATATTTCTTGGGATTTTGCCAGAAGTAGCGGAGCTGGAGGGCAAAACGTAAACAAAGTTGAAACCAAGGCCATTTTGACTCACCACCCGAGCGGCATCGTCATTCACAACAGTGAAACACGATCACAATTGGAAAATCGTGAAAAAGCCATGCAAATGCTCAAGTCACAACTCTACGAAATAGAATTGCGAAAACAGCAAGCGCAGCGCGATGAAATTGAGGCCAATAAAATGGCCATTGAGTGGGGCAGCCAAATAAGGAATTATGTCTTGCATCCGTACAAGCTGGTCAAAGATGTTCGAACTCAATACGAAACAGGCAATACCGATGCAGTTTTGGACGGCCAAATCGATGAATTTTTGAAGGCCTTTTTGATGATGACTGGTCAAAAGCAAGACAGCAATGAACTTTAAACTAAACCGAAAGCATTAACTTTACACCGAAATTTAAAGAAGCCCATCATGCGTATCTTAAGTATTTTATTTTTGAGCCTATTGCTGGTCAATTGCTCAAACGACGATGACAACAGCAATAACAACAACAATGATCCCATTGATCCAGACCCGATTGTTTTGCCAAAGCTTGTGGCCTATGAAGTAGGGCCTAACGGCACCAACGTCCAATACGAATACAACGATAATGAGCTTTTGGAAGTTTGGACTGAAACTCTCCCCGGATTCGGTTTTGAAATCACTACAGCCTATAATGACGAACTCAATCCAAATGTCTGGTATTATATTGACAGCGAAGGAGTTTCAGATCAAAAGGGATTTTTTTACGACCTACAGGGACGCGTTTTTCGGTATCTAGACGCTCAGGACGATGTAACACTTATTTACGACAACGACAATGTCGTCTTGTTTGAAGGAATGATCGACGAGGTTACAGACGTGAGTGGTTCGATGAACCTCAACAGCCAAGGTAAAGTCATTCGCTTCAATGCCTTAAACCAGTACTTGACTTTTGACTATGACGCCTCTGGAAACATGACTGGACTGAATCAATTTGACAACAACGATGAACTGATCCACGCCTACACGTTTTCATACGACACAAAAAACAATCCATTTTACGGGCAGTACTTGGCCCTTTACCTGGTGAGAACCATCGATCTATTCTGGGATTTTACCCAGGTGAATTTTACTGGTTTTAGTGGCTACGTTTACCCTTACAGTCCGAATAATCTGACTGTTATTGCCAAAGACGGTGTTACCACAACCAGCTATTTAATCGGCTATGACAATGACGATTATCCAGCCGCCGTAAGCGAGGTTTCCTCAGGTAATTCTTACCAATACGACATCATTTATATCACCGAATAAATTGGTATCTAAAGCCATTGATACCATAGTATTTGATTTAGGCGGGGTGCTGATTGATTGGCAACCTGCCTATGTTTTTTTGAAGGAATTCCGCGGGAATCAAAATAAAATGAACGAATTCCTTGACACGATTTGCGCATGGGAATGGAACTTAAATCAGGACGCTGGTTATCCAATCGCCGATGCAACTCGTGAGCGAATCGCACTTTATCCAGAGTATGAAAGACTCATAAAGATGTATTACGGACGTTGGGAAGAAATGCTTGGACGGGCGCATAAAGACACCTTAGCAATTTTAAGTTTTTTAAAACATTCTACTGATTATCGATTGTTGGCGTTAACCAATTGGAGCCACGAAACTTTTCCAGTGGCCCAAAAAAAATTTCCATGGCTTGAGTGGTTCGAGGGTATTGTGGTCAGTGGCCAAGAACGAATTCGCAAGCCCGATCCCGAGATATACATTCGCCTGATCGAACGATATCAGATTCAAGCCAATCGAGCTGTTTTTATAGACGATAACCAAGACAATGTCAGGGCGGCACAAGCCTTGGGATTTCACGGAATCAAATTCAAGGATGGACATGATTTGGCCCAGTCGCTCATTCAATTGGGCTTGAACTTTCCGGCGGAACTCATCAAACAAATTCAAGATCCTCTTCAACAACTCGACTTATAACCATGATTGAGCTTTACCAC
>WTIY01000244.1 GCA_011525065.1 Flavobacteriales bacterium | reverse complement strand
ATTAATCCCTGAGGCTTGTAGTTCCTTTGATTTTAACAAGAGGTACCAAGGATAATTAAAATGCTCCGGGACCCCGCCGATACGAACTTTATAATCAATCATCCACCGACACGCTTGGTTGGATACCCTTGTGTTTTCAAGAAGGCCATAATTTGGTCTCGAGCATTGCTTTGTAAGATGATGCAATGGTCTTTAATGCCACCGCCAACACTGAACTTTTGCTTTAGGACTTTGGCCAAGTCTTTTAATTGACCGGCGTCTCCTTCAAATCCTTCGATGATGGTGGTGCCTTTACCTTTGCGCTTTTCGTAACGACAGATCAAGGGCAAATTTTGGTCATTAGCGCTGTGAGCATTACGCTCCCTGGGATTTGCCGCAGGTTCATTTGACTCTTGATGATCAGGAAATAAATTTTTTAACTGGTCGCGTAAGTCTGACATGTCTATTTTTTTCTGAGTCCGATGTCGATAAGGCGTTCCTCTAAAAAAGCACCGGCTGTGATGTTCGGATAGGCCTTAGGTGTGTTTTTACTCACACAAGTATCTAAGCAATCCAATTTCATGTCTGAGCGTGGGTGCATGAAAAAAGGAATGGAGTAGCGCGGCGTGTCCCATTGATCCCGAGGTGGATTTACCACTCTGTGTATTGTGGAGCGCAATTTGTTGTTGGTGTGACGCTCTAACATGTCCCCAACATTAATGACCAACTGATCCTCTTTTGGCTTAGCGTCGACCCATTGGCCTTCTTTAGTCAAGACTTGTAAGCCTCCTGTGGAAGCACCCATTAACAGCGTGATTAGATTGATGTCTCCATGTGCCCCGGCTCGAACAGCCCCATCAGGCTCCTGGGTAATTGGAGGGTAGTGAATCGGTCTCAATATGCTGTTACCATTGGTGACCCAGTGATCAAAATAAGTTTCTTCCAAATCCATATAAAGGGCCAAAGCGCGGAGCACATATATCCCCGTTTTTTCCAACATCCTGTAGGCTTCCATACCAGTGGTGTTGAAATCAGGACACTCTGAAACCAAGACGTTATCCGGGTAAGGTGCCTCAAGATTGGCGTCTAAACTGGGCTCTTGACCAAAGTGAAAAAATTCTTTTAAATCGCCTTTACTTTGACCTTTTGCGTGCTCTTTACCAAAGGAGACATAGCCTCTCTGGCCGGCAAGGCCAGGTATTTCATACCGTGTCTTTACCTCAGTGGGTAAATCGAAAAAAGCCTTCACTTGGCGATACAGCGCTTGAGTCAATTCTTGAGTGAGGAAGTGATTGCTCAAGGACACGAAACCGATGTCTTGGTACGCTTGACCTATTTCAGCAACGAACTTGTCTTTTCTTTTGGCATCACCTGATAAAAAATCAGCTAAATCAACCGAAGGGATGTTGGTCATGACTGGTGCATTTACCTCACAAATATACTTAAATTCACGGGTCTCACAGCCTAAAATTTTCCACAGCCACACGCGATTAAGAGCAGATAAATGATTACTTTTAATCCGACCAATGACAATTTCATGAGCCGTTTAAAAAACCCTGTCCAAGCGTTTAATTTCGATTCAAAAGACCTGGACGACGGAACCCAGCTCAGTCTATACCGACGCATGCTCAAGCCTCGTCTTATTGAGGAGAAAATGCTCATATTATTGCGTCAGGGAAAAATCAGTAAATGGTTTAGCGGTATTGGTCAAGAGGCCATTTCTGTGGGCGTAGCTTCTGTGCTCAATGCGGATGAGTACCTATTGCCCATGCACCGAAATCTCGGAGTATTTACCACCAGAGAGATTCCTCTTTATCGCTTGTTTTCCCAATGGCAAGGCAAAGCCAATGGTTTTACCAACGGCCGAGATCGTAGTTTTCATTTTGGCACTCAAGAATTTAAGATTGTAGGGATGATCTCTCATTTGGGTCCTCAATTCGGCGTGGCTGATGGCATTGCCTTGGGTAATGTACTTAAGGACAATAAGCAGGTCTGTGCGGTTTTTACTGGAGAAGGAGGGACCAGTGAGGGCGACATTCACGAAGCGCTGAATGTGGCCTCTGTGTGGCAATTGCCTGTTTTGTTCTGTATTGAGAATAATGGTTACGGCCTATCAACACCGACTTCACAGCAGTATAATTGCGATCATCTCGTGGATCGTGCCAAGGGCTATGGCATGGAAGGTCACCGGATCCAGGGCAACAACATACTCGAGGTGTACCACAATTTAAAGGACATTGTCTCTTCTATGCGCGAAAATCCACGCCCAGTGATGGTTGAGTTTGAAACCTTTAGAATGCGGGGACACGAGGAGGCCAGTGGTACAAAATATGTACCGCAGGAGCTCATGGATCAATGGGCGCTTAAGGACCCGATTAAAACCTATGAGACTTACTTAAAAACCACAGGGGTACTCACCGAGGCTAAAGAAGCAGAATTCAAAGAGCAAATACGCGAAGAAATTAACGAGCACCTGAGTATGGCCTTTGATGAACCAGAGGTTAGTTCGACTGAAATAAAAGAATTAAATGATGTATTTCAAGAGTCTGTAATTGAAGATGTTGATCCGTCTGACAAGCAGCAAGAATTACGTTTAGTGGATGCCATAGCACAAGGGCTCGGTCAGGCCATGGAACAGCACGATAATTTGGTGATCATGGGTCAAGACATCGCCGAATATGGTGGGGTTTTTAAAATAACAGAGGGCCTGCTTGAGCGATTTGGTTCTGGGCGTGTACGCAATACACCA
>WTIY01000234.1 GCA_011525065.1 Flavobacteriales bacterium | reverse complement strand
AGATTATTAATTGTCCACGATAAATAATACATGGAACCAATATAACCAGTACCGTAAGCTTGGATATATTCTTCACCCAAAGCATTGGCGGCACCCAGTTTAAAGGTTGATTTTAAGAAGTTTGGCATTCTGTAGTTGATTTGGAAATCAAAGACGTTATAGGCCGGAATGTCTCCATCACCAAACGTCGCTTCCCATCTGTAATCACCAACATAGCGCCATGCGGTATTAAATCCGAAATTCTCCATAACCTCAGTGTTACCAAATGAGAATTTGAATTTATCTCTTGGTGTATTGAAGTTGGTTCTAAAATCTGGATTACCGCCTTCGCGATCTTGAACGGCGTAGGTATAACTCGCACCCAAGTCATAATCACCAAATACTTTAGCCGATAGCCCTAGACTTCCTCCGTAAGAATTGATTTCTTCCTCAGAATTGGTATACACTTGGTACACTTGATAGTCGCCGTTAGCGATAGCGGCAACAGCCAATGGAGTTCCGTCAGGCAGCGCCTGAGTCAGGCCTACATCACCATAAAATGGTGAGATAACCGTTTCATTCGAGATGAAATCATTGTAGGTGTTGTAATACCAGTTAAAGTCAACAATAAGCTTGCCGAGCTTACCGCGATAACCGAAGTCTATTGAACGTACCTGCTCTGGCTTAACGTAGTTTGAATTAGCAACACTCAAGGCAGATACATCACCGGTGGCAGCAAACGCCCCTACAGAACTCGCAAAGAAAGAATTGTTGTAAGCTCCTGTACCATCCACACTCAATGAAGCAGCGCCCGTAATAGCTTGACCAGTGGCACTTAAGCCATATTCGCGCACATCACGCTCTGGATTGTTGACCGCTCCACCAACCAAAATTGCACGTCCAACGTCAAGACCAATATAGAGGTCCTGAGTGGTCGGGTTTCTAAACCCTGTTTGGATTGAAGCACGAATGTTGTGATTGTCATTAATGGTGAATCCTGCTGCTAAACGAGGCGAAAAGAACCCGTCAAACAATTCAGATTTATCGTAGCGTACAGACCCGGTCAACTTAAGATCCAAGTTGTCTGCAAGATTAAATTTCTTCTGACCCTGGGTGTAGAACCCGAGTTCTGAATAATCAATTGGACCGTCTGTATCGGTATAGATACTACCCCCAGAATCTAAACTGTAAGTTCTGAATGACCCCCCAACTTGTAGTTCGAACGGCTTGAAGATCTCAGAAAAATTATAATTGTAATCTGCGTGATAGATCTTTGAGTTGTCCGTGAATTTAGAACCAGTCGATAGGTTTGGATCATTAATACTGGTGTTGAATGCATTTTCATATTCAGCAGAGCCAGGTTCAAAACGACCTGTATCAGCCGTTTGTCGGCCTAAAGCGTGTGACTGCTCAACCGATAAACCAGATAATTGTCCTGTGACAAAAGCACCAACATATTCTCCAAACCAAGTGCTATCATCTTTCCAAGCACGGTTGATGTTAATCCCGGTAAAGACCATATCATAACTGTCTCCAGCATCATCTGTGGTCATGTATCCACGCACAAAGAAGTTGTCATTTTTGACCTCCAATTTGTGTTGGGTCATGATGAAATTATCAATGGCATATCGGTTCGCACCCTGATAAAGTGTGGATCCTGTTCCGTATTTACCAACATATGAGAATTCGAGATCATCTTCAAATGGACGATAATAAACCCCCCAGTCAGCTTTGATGCTCTCTGCGGTATAATCTGTTAGGTCAATTTCGTTATATCCTGTTCGGCTGACATTGACTGAAGGCACTAAAGCCGAAGCGCCTGCAGGTAAAATACCAAGCCCCTCCAGGACCCCAGCAACACCATTAATGTCGGTAGAAACCTCGTCTCCATAGACATTAACCCCGTCGTAATTGATGTCCGCACGAGAATTTCCTGTGCCAACTTTACCGTCGTAATTGTTCGCGCCCCAGTCGGTTCCACTCAAATAACCAGCGTTTACTTTGACCGCAAGTTTATCGCTAAACTTATGACCTATTCGGAAGTTTACATCGGTGTAAGGATTGTCTCCAACAAAGGTTTGAGAAGTTTGTCCTTGTTTTAGAGAAACACTAATACCTTGATGGTCAAAAGGATTCTTACTGCGCATGAACAAAATACCGTTAAAAGCGTTTGCACCATAAAGCGCAGAAGCCGCTCCAGGTAAAATCTCAACACTTTGAACATCAGTATCGGTCATCCCCAGCAGGTTACCCAATGGGAAATTTAAGGCAGGTGCCGCATTGTCCATCCCGTCCACAAGTTGCATGAATCGAGTGTTGGCAAAAGTGGCAAACCCGCGAGTATTGATTGACTTAAACGTCAAACTGTTGGTGTTGATGTCCACGCCCTTTAAGTTTTCAAGGCCATCGTAAAAATCAGCTGATGCTGTGTTTTTGATTTCCTTTAGCCCAAAACGCTCAATGGTCACTGGAGACTCAAAGATTCGTTCTGGTGTTCTCGAAGCAGAGATCACGACCTCATCCAACTCTGAGCCCTCAATCAAGGTGACGCTCAAAGATTGGTTGTTTTCGGCGACCGCTAGCTTTTGCATGGCATAACCAATGCTAGTGATTTCTAGGTTAAATGGTGGTTCTGCGTCAACAAGTAAGGCAAAATTACCATCAAAATCGGTGGCTGTTCCGGCTGTAGTCCCTACGGCCACAACATTGGCCCCGACTACGGGAACCCCCGCTTCATCGACCACTGTTCCTCGAA
>WTIY01000212.1 GCA_011525065.1 Flavobacteriales bacterium | reverse complement strand
TAAATTGCTTTTCTAAGATTCCGTAAGTGAATTTCGCTTTTTGCTTCTCCATTAATTGGATTGCATATTCGGACTTTTTTCCACGTCTTCTATTGTTTCCGTGTTGTCCTGGAGGATAATTTCTTTTCTCGAAAGATTTATCTGCACCAAAGATGGGTTCTCCAAATTTTCGTGCAATTTTAGTTTTTGGACCGGTATATCTTGCCATTTTGTTTTGTTTTTGAAGGGAAAATCTAAATTAAGGTCGTCCTCTAGTTTTCGTTTTCCTTCGATTGATACTTATTAATTATACTCTTCTTCTTTTGGGTGGGCGACATCCATTGTGCGGCATTGGCGTAACGTCGACAATTTCTGTCACTTCAATTCCTGCATTGTGAATGGTTCGAATGGCAGATTCTCTACCATTACCTGGCCCTTTTACGTACACTTTTACTTTGCGTAAACCCGCTTCATGTGCTACAGTAGATGCATCTTCTGCAGCTAGCTGAGCAGCGTAAGGCGTGTTTTTCTTAGAGCCTCTAAATCCCATTTTTCCGGCGGAAGACCAAGAGATCACATCGCCATTTTTATTGGTCAAAGAAATGATAATGTTATTGAACGACGCCGTAATGTGTGCTTCACCAGTCGATTCAATGACCACTTTTCTTTTTTTCGTATTCTTTGCGCTAGACTTTGCCATATCTCTAGAAATTATTTAGTTGCTTTTTTCTTGTTAGCAACTGTTTTACGTTTTCCTTTTCTGGTTCTGGAGTTATTCTTTGTGCGCTGTCCTCTGAGTGGAAGGCCTGCTCTGTGTCGAATACCTCTGTAGCATCCAATGTCCATCAAACGCTTGATGTTCAACTGAATTTCACTACGCAATTCTCCTTCGATTTTAAAAGACCCAACCGCCTCACGAATGGCTCCGATTTCATCATCGTTCCACTCGTTGACTTTTTTGTCTTCACTGACACCAGCTTTTTTTAGGATATCTTGAGCACGACTTTTGCCTACTCCAAAGATATACGTTAACGCGATTACACCCCTTTTTTGCTTCGGGATATCTACACCTGCGATTCTTGCCATAATTATCCTTGTCTTTGTTTGAACCTAGGGTTCTTTTTGTTAATAACATACAAGCGCCCTTTTCTGCGTACGATTTTGCAGTCGGCACTTCGTTTTTTAATGGAAGCTCTTACTTTCATTGTCTTAGTATCTATAAGTTATGCGAGCCTTAGTTAAATCGTAAGGACTCATTTCCAATTTCACTTTATCTCCTGGAAGCAATTTGATGTAATGCATGCGCATTTTTCCAGAAATATGGGCCGTAACAATATGACCGTTTTCAAGTTCCACACGAAACATGGCATTGGATAGTGCTTCCACTATCGTTCCATCTTGTTCTATTGCTGCTTGTTTGGCCATTATGCTATAGATTTTCGGTTTTTACCAGTTTTCATCAAACCGTCGTAATGACGATTGAGTAGATATGAATTGACTTGTTGCATCGTATCGATGGCAACACCAACCATGATCAACAGAGAGGTTCCGCCGTAAAACAGAGCCCAACCTTGCTGAATGCCTAATATTTTGACCACAAAAGCAGGAAATATTGCAATCAGGGCCAAAAAGATAGAACCAGGGAAGGTTATTTGTGACATAATTCGATCCAAATACTCGGCAGTATCGGTCCCGGGCTTAATCCCTGGAATAAAACCACCACTGCGTTTTAGATCGTCCGCCATCTTGTTCGTAGGAACAGTAATCGCGGTATAAAAGTAGGTGAAGATAATGATCAACACCCCAAACACAATGTTATACCAGAGGCCAAAAATATCACTAAAATTGGCTTGTATTGTCTGCGCAAAAGCACTGTCTGAGAGACTGGCTACCGCTGAGGGCACAAACATGATCGCCTGCGCGAAAATGATTGGCATTACCCCTGAGGCATTGAGCTTTAACGGAATGAATTGACGGGCTCCGAAAATGTTTTTCTCGTATCCTCCTGAAGCAGTGCGTCTGGCGTATTGTACCGGTATTTTACGCACGGCCATTACCAAGAGAACTGAAAGCAAAATAATCACGAACCAAATCACCAATTCAATCAAAATCATGATCATTCCACCATTTGATTCAAAAACTCGTGAGGCAAATTCTTGAGCAAACGTCAAAGGCAAACGTGCAATGATCCCCACCATAATCAAAATGGAAATTCCATTGCCGATTCCTTTATCGGTAATTTTTTCACCCAACCACATGGCAAAGACACAGCCAGTAACCAATATGGTGATTGAAGAGACATAGAATAAAGCCGACTGTCCCATGACAAACGCTGCTGATGGCACACCAAGCGCTGGCAGACCAGCCAAATAACTCGGTGCTTGAACCAAACAAATACCAATAGTAAGCCAACGGGTAATTTGATTGATTTTCTTACGTCCACTCTCCCCTTCTTTTTGAAGTTTTTGTAGATAAGGAATGGCAATCTGCATCAATTGAACAACAATGGATGCTGAGATATACGGCATGATTCCAAGAGCAAAAACGGATGCATTGGCAAAGGCACCTCCTGTAAAGGCATTCAACAAACCACCGATACCTCCATCGTCAAATCGACCGGCGAATTCACTGAGCATCCCTGCATCAATTCCTGGAAGGACAACCTGAGCACCAAAACGGTAAACAAGCAACAATCCTAGAGTCAACGCGATTCGATCACGAAGCTCTTCAATTTTATAGGCGTTTTTTAAGGTCTCAAAA
>WTIY01000037.1 GCA_011525065.1 Flavobacteriales bacterium | reverse complement strand
CATAAGGACGCGTCAAAAGCGGACGAAAATTCATCGATATAAGCCGCTCTGGCTTTTCTCAAAAAATGCAAGTCTTGGGTATCCAGAACCGTAACAGCATCTGGACATTGCAATCTAACGCGCCATCCGTATTGCTCTTCGGTCATGAAGCGGTCAAAGACGACCATTTCTGGCTGAATTTTTTGTAAAAGCAGATCAAATCCGTCATCATTGAGCGAAATCTTGTGACATGTCACACCAGACATCACAGCGTCTTCGACCTCCAGTACAGGACCAACTGCGCAGGCAAAATCGACCTGACTCCCCTGGTTGATAAAGCCCTGAATGAGGTCCATTGTACGCCAGCCCGCTGCCGTAAGTTTGGACTCTGGCCATTGGTGACCGATCAATAGGATATGGGATTTACTTGTTAGAGACATGAGCTAATCGGCTGGAAACACGACCGACAAGGGCCATGAAATTAAACCGATTTTACTCGAGCCGTCGGGTGTACTGCGTGTGGTAGCCAGATAAAAAAGATCACCGTGACGCGCAAGACGAGGAAAGCCACTAGCGCGAGAGGATGATGTTTGACTTGGGGTGAGCAAGGGTCCCTTTTGCCCACGATTATTGACCCATTGGGCACGAACAAAATCCTCTTCACCTTGAGGCTCAACCCAACTGATTACAGCAGCCTCCTCTGAAAGTTGAACAACATCCACTCGCCCGATGGCCGCTCCCGAATCCATTCGTATGGCAGGTGTCAACTGCAGTGTGTCCATTGCACTAAAAGCCACGTGAACACTGGGATTATCCTGAGCTGCGGTAAACCAGGCTAAGGACAGTTGATTTCCAAAAGCATCGATCGACGGACCATTGACTGGACATCCGGCAATGCCCCACTGATCACTTGTGGAAACAATATCCGACCAACCCGACTCAGGAGATCCTTTCTTTAAAGAAATGTCTCTAATTTCCTCTCTGCTTCGGTCGCGATAGGCCACTACTACACCTCCACTTTCATCGACTGCAATCGCGGTTTGACAACAATCACACACCCGATCATCGATTAGTGATTCCGGGCCCAGTGTACCATCATAAGATACTGTGATTCCTCTTATACTCATGGCCGCAGCGCCATGGCTCTGATGATTGTCAGAAGTGGGTGCCTTATTGTGATCGTCTGGGGCGACTTGGGTATATCGGCCGTCCAACCAGCTCACCAAAAAACCCCTTTGGCTGGGTGCGATACTGACAAAGCCGTGTTCAGCTTTAACATTATCACGATGCAATTTTTGAGGCAAGCTCCAAGGTTCGTCATCCCGCTTTAAGGTGTAAAAAATGTCGTAGGTGTAAGTTCCTGAATCTGATTTTTTCAGAAATGTGGCCATTAAGGTCCCGTTATAAGCCGAAAATTGAGGAAAATCCGCCCAATTCACGAACCAATCCTCTCCCTGGGCGACGCGCTCAGGTTCGGACCAAGTATTTTGATAAAAACGGCTGTAGTAGAGGTAACTCAGGACTGAATCTCTTTTGATCCAAGAAACGTAGAGGTTTATCCCATCAGAAAACAAATTCGGGGTTGTCGTATATTCGTGGCTCTGCCAAGGCCCATCAACCACAGTACCAAAACCCGATGCTGAAATCCTTTCACTAAAGCCATTCTGACGATGAGGCTCCTGACAGGCCAAAGCGATAAGCATCAAAGCCAATAAAATGGAATTCTTACAACGCATCGTGTTGTACAATTTTGGCGTATAAATCAAAATCCTCCGCTTCGGTTATTTTGACTCGATAGAATTCTCCTTGACGTAAATACCCATCTTTAACGGGGATCAGAACTTCGTTGTCTACATCTGGACTGTCAAATTCCGTGCGCCCGACATAATACTCCCCTTCTTTACGGTCAAGTATGACCCGAAATTCACGACCGATTTTGTCCTGATTTAGCGACCAAGAAATGTCAGATTGGAGGGCCATAATTTCATTTGCACGAGCCATTTTGACGTCTTCAGGAACATCATCGACTAGCCCAAAGGCATGGGTGTTCTCCTCATGGGAATAGGTGAAGCAGCCCAATCGATCAAAACGCGTGTCTTTGACCCATTGTTTTAATCGTTCAAAATCCTCCTGGGTTTCGCCGGGATAACCCACAATTAAAGTCGTTCTAATGGCGATTCCAGCAACGCGTTCCCGAAATTCACGAATCAAGGCCTCGGTTTTGGCTTGAGTCGTTCCTCTGCGCATGGACTTGAGAATAGGATCTGAAATATGCTGCAAGGGGATATCGATATAATTACAAATTTTGGGTTCTTCCCTCATAAAGTCAAGAACTTCCAAAGGAAATCCTGTAGGAAAGGCATAATGCAATCTGATCCACTCGATGCCTTCGACCTTAACAAGAGCCTCCAAAAGTGACCTCAAAGCTCTTTTTTTATAGAGATCTAGGCCGTAGTAGGTAAGGTCTTGAGCGATCAATATGAGTTCCTTAACTCCTTCACTGGCGAGTTTGGTCGCCTCTATGACTAAATCCTCGATTGGGGTACTTTTGTGCTTGCCTCGCATCAGTGGGATGGCGCAAAAAGAGCACGGACGGTCACAACCCTCAGCAATCTTTAAATAAGCGTAATTCTTAGGTGTAGTGGTCATGCGCTCGCCCACTAGCTCGTGTTTGTAATCGGCCCCAAGTGCCGCCAATAGACTGGGTAATTCAGTGGTCCCAAAGTACTGATCCACATCTGGAATTTCCTTGATTAAATCCGGCTTATAT
>WTIY01000272.1 GCA_011525065.1 Flavobacteriales bacterium | reverse complement strand
GTGTTTATCAGCCCAGTACCGCGCTTCAGGTGGATTACGACGTCTTACTCAAGGCCTCTGATCAAAATCAAAATGATCGAACTTTTTCAGCTTTTGCCGATCAAACAAACGACATTGTTGAGCAAAAAGCGAACCGTCCTGTTTCTATTCAACAAAACATCAATGCGTATTACACAGCTTCGGAAGAAGATATTTTTTCAGGACAGCTCCAGCACACGAGCCAGTCGGAGGACCCCTTTTACAGCGCGGTCACCGATCTTTTGCCCTTTGCGGGAATCTTGCCGGTGGTTCAAAACAACGATCGATATGATCTTGCTCAATCTAAAGAAGTAACCACCGATAAGTTGGATGGAAGAATGGATTACTATCGGATCTTGAACAAGACCAGTCATTTGAATTTTACCCTGGGGACAACCCTGAGTCGTCAAAGGTTTAATTCCCAGATTTTCCAGCAAATCGATGGTAATTCGATCATTTTGGAGGAAACTTTACCCGTAGACGGGGTAAGCAGCTCTTTGATCAATGACGTGACCTACGATTTTCGGGATTTATTTATGGGGCTGCACTACAAAATAAAACGCGGGGATTTCACCTTTTCCCCTGGTTTGACGTTGCACAATTATGGCCTGACCAACACCCAATTAGGCACAAGTGAATCCCAAAACCAATGGCTGTTGCTGCCAGATTTTTTTGCCCTTTGGGACATAAAAAACAGTGAAAATCTCAGATTCAATTACAGCAAAAGTGCACAATATACGGACGTGAATAACTTGGCTCAGGCCTATGTCTTCAATAATTACAATCGGCTTTTTGCTGGGAACCGGTTTTTGGGCAATGCTTTAGCAGAAACCTTTCGCCTGAATTACTTCAGCTATAATTTGTTCAATTACACGAACATCAATGGATCTTTGAGCTACACAAAACGATCTAAAGGCATTAAGAACAATACTCAACTCGTCGCCATTAATCAAGTGACACAGCCTGAGAATTTTGACCCAGAGTTTCCTGACCACATTTACAGCGCCTTAGGACGGATGAGTAAGACCATTAACAAAATCGAGTACGGGCTCAGAGTCAATGTCAGTTATAGTGAGCTCTTTTCTAAAGTCAATCAGCAGATACAGCAAAGTCAAAGCTTTACGCAAAATTACCGTCTAAGTGCGCGCAGTAGTTTTAAGGATAAGCCAAATTTTGAGGTGGGCTACAATTGGACTAAAAATCAATACAACAATGGGCGTGTTGACCAGATTTTTTTCACTCAAAGACCATATTTTTCGGTGGATGTCAACTTTTTAAAGTCCTTTTATTGGACGGCTAATTGGGATTTTTATGACTATCGCAATCAGGAGAATACCGTTCAAAACAATTATTCTTTTTTAAACAGCACCTTGTATTATCAAAAGGAGGACAGTCCCTGGGAGTTCTCGCTACAGGGCACCAACCTGACCAACAATCAGGGAACGAATACCGATAGTTTTACCGAACAATTTAACACGACCAGTCAATATATCGTACTCCCCCGTATTGTGATGCTTGTGGTCAAATACGATTTATAAAAATTTGGTGGGGTTCAGTAGGATGGTCTACAGACTTAATCGATGAATCGATAAAGACTGCTCCACGCACCGCCATTAATCGCCTGAACGCCATTTGATTTTAATATGGCGGCAGCACTGCCACTTCTAATGCCGCTGGCGCAGCAGGTGATCACTGGTTTGTTCCACTTTTTTATGGTGCTGAGTTGCCCCGTGATGTTTTGAAGGGGAATGTTTTTTGATCCTGGGATGCCTCCTGTTTTATATTCATTTTTAGTGCGCACATCGATGATTATGCCACCCTGCGCCATGAATGCTTCAATTTTTTTGCGTTTGTTGCCAAACAGAAAATCAAGTAGTCCCATACCCTTATGCGGTTTGTAATTCAGGGCAAAAATACACATAGATAATGGCTTGACCAGAAGATGTTCGAATTTCTTGGAGGCGAATTTAGTATCTTGCATGCATATAAAGTCCTCCAGACCAAGACGATTAATATGAATCAACCAACCCAAAAAGAGATGCACCCTGAAGGCCAGGTAAGCCTGCGTGTGGAGGGGGCCGTAATGACCATTGAATTTGGCCATCCCCGGCACAATAGCCTCCCGTCGCATTTACTTCAGGATTTAGTCACCGCTTTGGATCAAGCCTCTAATGACCCAAAAGTAAAGGTGGTGATTTTGTCGAGTTCTGGGGATCGAACCTTCTGTGCTGGAGCGAGTTTTCAAGAGTTAGTATCGATAGAAAATCAAGCTCAAGGTCTTGAATTTTTTAGCGGTTTTGCCCGGGTCATTAACGCCATGAGACGTTGCACTAAATTCATAATCGTTCAGGTCCAAGGTAAAGCCGTAGGCGGTGGGGTAGGGCTCATTGCAGCGGCGGATTACGCTTTGGCCGTGGATACGGCCTCCGTTAAATTGAGTGAGTTGACCATTGGTATTGGTCCATTTGTGATCGCCCCCGCAGTGGAGCGTAAAATTGGGCTTGCCGCCCTAAGTGAACTCTCCATCGATGCTGCAGAATTTAGATCGGCACACTGGGCAGAACAAAAAGGACTTTACGCCCAGGTTTTTACCCAGCGACAAGACTTGGATCAAGCAGTCGCTGAATTAAGTAATCGTCTTTGTGAGTATTCTAGCCAGGCCATGAGCCAGTGGAAATCTGTGCTTTGGTCAGGAACTGAAGATTGGGATGAACTTTTGGCTGATCGAGCATCCATCAGTGG
>WTIY01000155.1 GCA_011525065.1 Flavobacteriales bacterium | reverse complement strand
ATCTAGAGCAAGGGTGTAATCTCCACTCATGCCCATGGACAAAACCTCAAATCCAAAGGTTTTTTGGTGTTTTAGATAAAAGTCCTCAAGAAGAGCGAACTCATCCTTGATTTGTTGCTGATCTGCAGTAAAGGTGGCCATGCCCATGACACCACGGATTCGGACATAGGGGAGAGGATTACGGTTTAAATCACTTAAGAATTCAAAAGCCTCCTGCATACTAAAGCCGTATTTTTCTTCTTCTTTTGCGATTTTAATTTGAACCAAACAATCGATGATTTTTCTGTGGCGTTCTCCTTGACGATTGATTTCTTTGGCCAGTTTAAGCCGGTCTAAAGAATGGATTAATCCGACAAAACTCGCGATGTATTTGACCTTATTGGTCTGAAGGTGACCGATCATGTGCCACTGGATGTCCTTTGGCATCGCTTCCCATTTTTGGGTCATTTCTTGGACTTTATTTTCACCGAAAATTCTTTGCCCACTGTCGTAGGCTGTCATTAGATCAGAGACCGGTTTCGTCTTTGAGACCGCCACCAAGGTCACTTCCTCGGGCAAATGTGATTTGAAACCTAAAAGATTTTGTGCGATACTTTCATTCATGTCATTCACGCAAAGCGATCTGCTACTTTAAGGGCCTTTTTACCCTCAGAGTAATCGTAGAAACCCTCTTTAGTTTTTACCCCCAATTTTCCAGCTTGTACCATGTTCACGAGCAGGGGACATGGCGCAAACTTAGACGTTTTGAATCCCTGGTGCATTACATTTAAAATCGACAGACAGACATCTAATCCGATAAAGTCAGCCAATTGAAGTGGCCCCATAGGGTGAGCCATCCCTAATTTCATGATTTGATCAATCTCTTCAACGCCAGCGACTCCTGTATGCAAGGTGAATATGGCCTCATTAATCATTGGGATGAGAATTCGATTGGCGACAAAGCCAGGATAATCTTGAACCGAAACGGGTGTTTTTCCCAATTTTTCGGCCATTTGTTTCACGATTTGATAGGTTGCCTTACTTGTGGAGTAACCAGAAATGATCTCGACCAGTTTCATTAGAGGCACAGGGTTCATAAAATGCATACCAATCACACGGTCTGGCCTCTGGGTCACCGCGGCTATGGCATTGATGGAGATCGAGGAGGTATTGGTGGCCAAAATGGTATCGTCGGGACAAAATTCATCGAGGTCGCGGAAAATACTCTTTTTGAGATCCTCTTGCTCGGTGGCGGCCTCTACGACTAAACTGGCATATTCCACCCCTTCCTCTAAATCCGTGTAGGTCGTAATGTTGCTCAGGGTTCGATTTTTAAGGTCCTCAGTGATGCTTCCTTTAGCCAGCATTCGGTCTAGATTCGCGTTGATGGTCGCGAGTCCTTTGTCTAAAGCCTGTTGAGAGACATCGATGAGTTGTACGCGAAAATCATTTTGAGCAAAGGTGTGGGCAATGCCATTGCCCATGGTTCCTGCACCGATGACAGCTACATTTTTCATGGTATTATTGATTAAAATGTTTAATGACTAAAAGAGCCACACGTAGGGCTTCAGCACCGTCCTTCAAATCGACAACCGGGGTTTGATCCAGCTCTATGGCGTCTGCAAATGATTCCAATTCATCAAGAATGGCGTTGTTGTCGCTTATGGTGGGGTTGTCAAAATAGATTTGCTTTTTCTGACCCTCTGCGTTAGTAAGGATCATGGCGAAATCGTCAGGTTGTTCGGGAGCGTTTTTCATTTTAACCACCTCGCAGCTTTTGTCTAAATAATCCACAGATATGTAGGCATCTTTTTGGAAAAAACGGACCTTTCGCATTTTTTTCATAGAAATGCGACTGGCGGTAAGATTAGCCACACAACCATTGTCAAATTCTATTCGAGCATTGGCAATATCAGGCGTTTCAGAGATCACCACAACACCACTTGCGCTGACTTGCTTTACAGGGCTCTTAACCACACTAAGGACGGCATCTATATCGTGAATCATCAGATCTAAAACTACGGGTACGTCGGTTCCTCTTGGATTGAATTCGGCCAATCGGTGGGTTTCTATAAACATGGGAGAATCGATTTTGTCCTTTACCGCCGTGAAAGCTGGATTGAATCGCTCGACGTGGCCCACTTGACCTTTTAGATTGTTGGCTCCCGCCAATTTAATCAAGGCCTCGGCTTGTTCTGTAGTTTCAGTAATTGGCTTTTCAATAAAAACGTGTTTGCCGGCTTCAAGAACTTTTTTTGCCCCGTCAAAATGATGCGTCGTGGGGGTGACAATATCGATAAAATCGCATGCGTCAATCAGTTCTTGAGGATCCGAAAAGTAACGATATCCCAATGTTTTTTCAATTTCTGCAGCGGCTTTTGCATCCGCGTCATAAAAGCCGATTAAGTTAAATCGTTGACTTTGTTGCAATAATTTTAGATGGATTTTACCTAAATGGCCAGCGCCAAATACTCCTGCTTTTAGCATGCCTTAGAAATTTAAACAAAGATACCCATTTTACCCAAAAATACCCGGCTCTCAAGCGTCAAAATAGCCTGCGGTTTCTTAGTTTTGTTTGCGTGGGAAAAGTCAAAAAAACGGACCATATTTCGGGTTAAATGAAGGATTCATTCATTCACAAAGGAAAAAGAAAGCAGCTTTTAGATCAACTCAGATCAAAAGGCATTGCTGATGAGCGTGTGCTCTCGGCCATGGATAAAGTGCCGAGACATCTTTTTATGGACAGCAGTTTTTTAGACCATGCCTATGCGGATAAAGCGTTTCC
>WTIY01000187.1 GCA_011525065.1 Flavobacteriales bacterium | reverse complement strand
ATCGCGATGATGAAGAAGTTATTGACTATTTAGAGCGCGAGAACGATTATCACCAGAGAATGACTGCCCATACCAAGGATTTTCAAAAGGAATTATTCCAAGAGATGAAATCCAGAATTAAGGAAGATGATGCCTCGGTCCCATATTTCTACAACGGTTATTATTACATCACCCGATTTGAAAAAGGCAGTGAGTACCCCATTTATTCGCGCAAAAAGGACAGTTTGTCTGCACAGGAAGAAATTCTTTTTGACGTCAATAAAATGGCGGAGGGTTTTGCCTATTATCAGTTGCGCGGTGTAAATGTTAGTCCAGACAATAAATGGGTGGCTTTTGGGGTCGATACACTCAGTCGTCGGAAGTACATGCTCTACATTAAAAATCTTGAAACTGGACAGATTTTGCCCGGAGGAATTCAAAACACCACGGGGAGTTCTACTTGGGGTAACGACAATAAAACCCTTTTTTACACAAAAAAGGACCCCGTTACTTTACGCTCAGATAAGATCTATCGACACATAATGGGGACGCCGGAATCCGAAGATATTATGGTTTATCACGAGGAAGATGAGACCTTTAATACCTTCATTTACAAAACTAAATCTGAGCAATATTTGGTCATTGGCAGCATCAGCACCATGAGTTCGGAATACCGCATTTGCTCGGCCGATGATCCCCAGGGCAGTTTTTCGATTGTTCAGCCTAGAGAGAGAGGACTAGAGTACGACATTGATCATTATCAGGATCATTTTTACATGGTCACCAACAAGGATAAGTCAACGAATTTTAAATTGATGAAAACCCCTGTAGATCAGACCTCTAAGGAGTACTGGGTCGACGTGATTGCTCATCGCGACCAGGTGTTACTCGAAGACGTCGATCTATTTCGCGATTACTTGGTGGTTTCTGAGCGTGAGGCAGGTTTGAGTCGAATTCGCATCATGCCTTGGGACGGAAGCGACGCCTTTGATTTGCCTTTTGACAATGAAACCTACACCGCTGGGACCACTCAAAATATAGAATTCAATACCTCTAAACTGCGTTACCGATACAGCAGTTTGACGACACCAGCATCCGTTATTGAATTTGATATGGACACCAAGACCTTTGAGGTCTTGAAAGAGACAGAAGTTTTAGGGGGGTCTTTTGATAAGAACAATTACGTATCCGAGCGCATCTGGGCCAAGGCTCAAGATGGTACGGAAATCCCCGTTTCCTTAGTTTACAAAAAGGGCTTTAAAAAGAATGGAAAAAGTCCATTGCTGCAATACGGCTATGGTTCGTATGGGGCCACAATAGACCCCTATTTTTCGTCGACTCGACTCAGTCTTTTGGACCGTGGTTTTGTATTTGCAATTGCACACCTCAGAGGTGGGCAATACATGGGCAGACCTTGGTATGAATCTGGTAAATTGCTGACCAAGAAAAATACCTTTACTGATTTCATTGATGTGTCCAGACATTTGATTGAACAGGATTATACCAGTTCCGACCACTTATATGCCATGGGTGGATCCGCCGGAGGATTGCTCATGGGAGCGGTCATCAATATGGCTCCTGAATTATATCATGGGGTGATCGCCGCGGTACCTTTTGTGGATGTGGTAACCACCATGCTTGATGACTCTATTCCATTAACTACAGGAGAGTTTGACGAATGGGGTAACCCCGAGCAGCCAAAGTTTTATCACTACATGAAGTCTTACTCGCCTTACGACAATGTTGCGCCTTTGAACTATCCTAATTTACTCGTGACCACTGGACTTTACGACTCTCAAGTACAATATTGGGAACCAGCCAAATGGGTGGCTAAAATGAGGGCCCTGAAAACCGGCACATCATTGCTTTTACTGCACACCAATATGGATGCTGGACATGGTGGGGCTTCGGGCAGGTTTGAAGGACTCAGAGAATTGGCCATGGAATACGCGTTTTTACTGGACCTAGAGGGGATTCAACGATAATTAATTTTTTCCGTATTTTTGCCGTGTCGTTGATGGCTTATTTGATCAACCGCTAAAGGTTAAGATATGCGTGAAGCTAATGTCCATAACAGTGTCATAGATTTGATTGGTCAAACCCCACTTGTTCGACTGAACAAGGTTGTTTCAGGATTTCCTGGAAGCTATTGGGCCAAAATGGAAGCGTTCAATCCAGGACACTCTGCAAAAGATAGAATTGCAGCATTCATCATACAGGAGGCAGAGCGTACGGGCTTACTCAAGCCAGGCGCAACCATCGTTGAGACGACAAGCGGTAATACAGGATTTAGCTTGGCAATGGTCAGTGTCTTAAAGGGGTACAAATGTATTTTAGCGGTCTCCTCCAAATCGTCTCCAGACAAAATCGATATGTTGCGGTCCATGGGTGCTGAAGTCCATGTCTGTCCGGCAAATGTGCCTGCAGATGATCCTCGATCCTATTATAAAGTGGCGCAACGGATTCACGAGGAAACTCCTGGCTCAATCTACATCAATCAGTATTTCAATGCCTTAAATACAGCCGCTCATTATCGTTCTACGGGACCAGAAATCTGGTCGCAGACCAAAGGTGAAATCACGCATTTAGTGGCGTGCAGCGGGACAGGAGGTACCATATCTGGGACAGCACAGTATCTCAAAGAGCAAAATTCAAACATCAAGATTTTAGGGATTGATGCTTATGGTTCTGTGCTTCAGAAATATCACGAAACCGGCACATTGGATCCTGAAGAAATTTATCCATACCGTATTGAGGGTCTGGGCAAGAATATGATACCGACAGCGACAGATTTCAAGGTCATTGATCGATTTATCAAAGTGACAGATCAAGAC
>WTIY01000125.1 GCA_011525065.1 Flavobacteriales bacterium | reverse complement strand
CGATAGAATTTTCCATCAATTCTTTGACCACCGATGCCGGGCGTTGCACGACTTCGCCCGCCGCAATTTGATTGGCCACATGATTTGGCAGTAATTTTATGTCTTTAGGACCCTTCAATTCACAAATATTGACAGGTCAAAATCAATGATCCATAAAAAAACTAAAGTGAAAAAGGCAACCAATGCCCATACCGTCAAATTCCAAGAGGAGTTTTCTCTATTTCGATATTTGCTTCTGGCCGCATGCCAATGCCCAGAGTAATCATTGCTGTTTAAGGCATCGATGTAATGATCAAACTTATTGGATCCCTTCGAGCCATCTGCTTCAGGCTTACCGCGATAATAGCGCGGCGTGTAATTGAAACGATTGTTCGTCTTTAAACGCTTTATGAGTGTGAATTTGATCATGATCGGTGACTCAAAAATAAGGAATAACAAGAGTTTTCCTTAATCGATTACTCGATTTTTTTTCTAATCTGATCGTCTAGCGATACCCCCGTGTAAAGGACATAAAAATCATCTGCTAATACGACCATAAAGGAGACATCAGATGATTGAATAGGAAATTGAGACGTTTGGCGTTTAAGGCCTTCCCAGTACCGCCATCTCCAGGGCAGCTACCGCGGCTTCAACCCCCTTATTCCCGTGTTTTCCTCCACTACGCGCCTGAGCTTGTTCAAGCGTTTGATCGGTGAGTACACAGAAAATTACAGGCACAATACCCATTAAGTTCAAATCTTTGATCCCCTGGGTAACGCCAGAGCAAACAAAATCGAAATGCTTGGTTTCTCCTTCGATGACCGAACCTATCGCAATGATGGCATCTAAATCTTGGTGGTGACTCATCATTCTTTGGCATCCGTAAATCAACTCGAAACTTCCGGGCACTTCCCATGTAACGATTTGATCAGATGACATACCACAGGCCATTAATGTCTCTATGGCGCCCTTAGAGAGACCTTGGGTGATTTCCGTATTCCACTTTGAAACCACAAGCCCAACCCGCAACCCCTCAGTATTGGGCATAGATGTTGGATCGAATTCTGATAAATTTTTGTTCGCCGTAGCCATGGGTTATAGACCGGCTTCTGCCTGAGCTTTATAAGCTTTGGCTTGGGTTGCCTCAGTAGCCTCTCCAAACTCTTCCACAATTCGTGTAAACGCATCTAGCGCTACTTGGTTTTGACCCAAGTTTAAGGCTGTCGTACCGGCCTTGAGAAGGTAACGCGGGGTTGTCAACGCATTGTTGCTCGATTCTGATGCAGCGAGGTAGTAGCTCAAGGCCTCCTCGTATTGCTCAAGTTGCGCGAAAGAGTCACCAATGAGTCCTTGGGCAACAGGAGTCATCATGGCATCTCCACTATTGAATCCATCAAGAAATTCAATGGACTTGTCGTATTGACTGAGATTGTAATAAGCCACACCTGCTTGGTATTTGGCTAAATCACCAGCGGGCGTACCTTCAAATTTTTCAGCAATATCCAGCAATCCATATCGCCCTGCATTTCCATTTAATGCCATGAGGTACAGTGAATCCTTTTGCTCTGTAGCGGTTAGTGCTTGTTCAAAATAAGAACTGGCTTGATAAATTTCATTGGCCGCCTCGTTTTGTTTTGGCTCAAAAACAAATTTCTGATAGGCAATGTATGCCAAGACCCCCACGGCAATTACTGCCACAACGGTGAAAATTGATTTTTGGTTCTTTTCTACCCATGCCTCAGTGCGCGATGCACCCTGATCCAAACTGCTAAATACTTCTGCAGTTGTACTTCCTGCTTCGAGTTCTACCTCTTTTTCTGCACTGTTTTTGGGCTTGTATCCACGTTTTTTATAGGTCGCCATAGTCTGGTAATTTGAGGGGCAAAAATATGATTTTTATTATAAATTCTAAGCGAAAAATCAATAATTTGCGGTGTTCTTTGGTCTTCAGACTGAGGGGCAAAAAGGACCAAACAACGCTTTTCTAATTCATTTCAGTGCATTTAACCTCACTCGCTTTAGTCAATTTCAAAAACTTTGAAGCACAGTCTTTTGAATTCGATGCAAAGATCAATTGTTTTGTCGGACCTAATGGCGTGGGAAAAACCAATGTTTTAGACGCGATCTATCAACTCTCTTTTGGCAAGAGTTACTTCAATCCCATTGCCCTTCAAAACATCAAACACGGTGAGGACTTTTTAGTGATTGACGGCAATTACCAAAAAAACGATGTGTCCGAACATGTGGTGCTGGGGATAAAAAAAGGGCAAAAAAAAACCATCAAGCGCAACGGCAAGGTATACGATAAGATCAGTGACCATATCGGTTTTATTCCTTTGGTCATTATTTCACCCAGTGATCGAGACCTGATCATTGAGGGCAGCGAAACCCGACGGAAATTTATCGATGGCGTTATCGCACAAGGAGATTCTCAGTACTTGCGTCAATTACTGGATTACCAGAAAACACTCAGCCAGCGCAATGCATTGCTTAAATATTTTTTTCTGAATCGCACGTTTAACGAAGATTCTCTGGCCATTTATGACGATCAGCTCTCAAGTTTGGGACAAGCCATCCACAAAAAAAGGAAACAATTTATCGAGGAATTTCTACCGATTTTTATCGATCGATACGCCTTCATTAGCCAAGGAAAAGAAACTGTAGGACTGAGTTATAAGAGTCAATTGCACGATTCGACCTTAGCTGATTTACTCGGTAGCCACAGAGAGCGAGACCGAGCCACACAATACAGCAATTACGGCATTCACAAAGACGATTTAGGATTTGATATCGACTGTCATCCAATCAAAAAATTTGGTTCACAAGGGCAGCAAAAGTCATTTTTAATCGCCTTGAAAT
>WTIY01000185.1 GCA_011525065.1 Flavobacteriales bacterium | reverse complement strand
AATCACGATATTTGAGGGATAACACGAACCACTACAATGAGTGAATTTGAATTGTTTTTTGCTTTAGGCCACAAGCATGTACTGGATTTAAATGCTTACGATCACGTACTTTTTTTGGGTGCTTTGGCACTGACTTATCAGGTCAATCAATGGGGGCGTCTATTGGGTTTGGTTACTTTGTTTACCGCAGGGCATACCATCTCTATTTTGATTGCTTATTACGGTTTGTTCCAGCCGCCGGTTCAACTCGTGGAGCTATTGATCCCAATCAGCATTATGGCTGCTGCGATGAATAACATTTACCGGAGTCTACATGTCAAATATAAAGATCACCTAGGCGTACTCTTTGCTGTGACTTTGGTGTTTGGACTGATTCATGGCTTTGGTTTTGGTCGTTACTTCAATCAAATTGCAGATCAAGCCACCTACAAAGGGTTTTTGGCCTTTGCCTTGGGGATTGAATGGGCTCAGCTCCTTGTCGTGTTGGGCATGCTCCTTTTGAGCTATTTTACCGAGCGTCTGCTCGGATTATCCCGAAAGGACTGGATCGTCTTAATGTCTGGGGTGATTATTGGTCTGACATTGCCCATGCTTCTCGAGCGTATTTAATTTAATCGTCTTATTTTAGCCAGATGCAAGATTCAGCGATGAAGCAACAGAAATACGACAAGGCCTATTTGAAAATGGCCCTGGAGTGGTCTAAATTGTCTTATTGCAAAAGGCGACAGGTCGGGGCTTTAATTGTGAAGGACAAGATGATCATTAGCGATGGTTACAACGGCACCCCTACTGGCTTTGAAAATATCTGTGAGGATGAAGAAAACAACACTAAATGGTATGTCCTACACGCTGAAGCCAACGCCATCATGAAAGTGGCTTCTTCCACACAGAGCTGTCAAGGCAGCACCCTTTACATCACCATGTCCCCATGCCAGCAGTGCAGTAAACTCATTCATCAGGCAGGAATCGTACGCGTGGTTTATCACACTCAGTACAAGGACGATTCCGGTTTATTATTCTTGAAAAAGGCGGGGATAGCCGTAAATCACCTGCCGAGTTTAGATTGATCTGAGGCTTTGAGTTTTATGGTTGCTTCTTCTTGATGCGTTCTGACTGGATCAAGATTGCGATCAGCACAATGACACTGGCCGAGGCTAAAATTCCGATCAGTGCGATTTGGCTGTCTCCCTCCAAAAGATTATCGGGCTCAAGAACGGTTGCGTTATAAGCGATCAATGCCAGAGCCAGGGCAATCAGGACGTATCGAAAGTACTTCATGTTTTGTGGTAAATCAGTTAAACAATTCTTGAATGTTGGCGGTAAACAATTTCACGGCGATGGCCAACAATATGACGCCAAATACTTTTTGAATGATGCCGATGCCATTTTTACCCAAAATGTTTTGAAGTTTTGAGGATGTTTTCAGCACAACATAAATGACAATGACGTTCAGTATGATGGAGATGATGACATTTTCCAAAGCGAATTCTGCCCGCAAAGAAAGCAGGGTTGTCAATGTTCCAGGCCCAGCCAGCATGGGAAAGGCCAAAGGAAATACCGAAGCCATATCCGGCGAGCTGCCATCGTCTTTAAATAAGGTAATCCCGAGAATCATCTCCAAGGCGATAAAGAATAAAATAAAGGAACCTGCCACGGCAAATTCATTGACATTAATGCCAATTAAGTTTAGGATTTCCTCTCCCAAAAACAAAAAAAGAATCATGACGACAGCGGCAATGATTGAAGCTTTTTCACTGTGAATGTGGCCTGCTTTTTTGCGCAAGCTGATCACAATAGGAATGTTGCCAACGATATCAATTACGGCAAAAAGCACCATGCTCGCAGTAAAGATTTCTTTAAAATTAAGGGTCATGATTTTTGTTTAGGGCAAAATTACGCAAACAAACAATCCATCGCATGATTAAGTCCGTTTAAATTGATGTTATCTTTGAGGCATGTTTCAAATCGGCAAAACTTTAGTTTCTGAGACCCTAATTGAACAGGATTTCGTCTGCAATCTGAGCGCTTGTAAAGGTGCGTGCTGCGTTGAAGGCGAGGCTGGGGCACCATTGACTCTGGAGGAGGCCCAGTGGCTCCAGCGGAATCAGTCAAAAATTGAACCTTTTTTGCCCGAAAATGGCCGAGTTGCGCTCAAAACTCACGGAGCATTCATCAAGATTGCCAGTGGCGAATATGAAACCCCGCTGGTCAACGCTCGTGAATGTGCTTACACCCACTTCGAGCCCGATGGATCGGCGCATTGCGGTATTGAACGCGCTCATCAAGCAGGAGCAGTTGACATGAAGAAGCCCATCTCATGTCATTTGTATCCAGTTCGGGTTCGAGATTATACGGAGTTCAGTGCGGTCAATTACCACCGTTGGCCAATTTGTGATGACGCCTGTACCCTGGGTGCTGAACTCAAAGTTCCTGTTTATCTTTTTGTCAAAGACGCCCTGGTGAGAAAATTTGGCCAGGATTGGTACGATGAGTTATGCCTGGTGGCTAAAACACATTTGGATCAAAAAAAATAGCCATAAGCAGGTTCAACTTCTCGGTTAATAACTTTTGATTTTGAGGTTAATACGGCCATATTAACGCCCACTTATTTTTGTTAAAAAACCACGCCATTTTAGCGTGGTCATTGGGATAACCACGCGATGACCTCAAGGCTTATCACAAAATGGGGAATGAATATAAATAATTGTAAATCAGATAAATAAAGATCTTTTTAACAAAAATCGTCTTGTCTAATTTTTTTGTTGCATGTTGAAAACTTTGTTAAAAACCCATAATTAATTTTTCTGGGGCTCGCTCATATTTTTTCCATATTTGTTAG
>WTIY01000265.1 GCA_011525065.1 Flavobacteriales bacterium | reverse complement strand
CTGACCCATCTGGCAAAGTCCACTGCTGGTGTGTGCCGTTTGGGGTAATGAGTTGATGGGTTTGTTGATTGAGAAAAAAATAAGCCCCTAGCAATACTAGCGCCACTGCGGCCAATTGCCACATCGGTCTAGAAACTTTAGGTAAATGAAACACTTGACCAAAGAGATGTTGCTTTTGACTCACGGGTTCTCCACTTCTTGTTCGCTGGCTATTTTGATGGTGTGCCAGAATTACGGCCCAGTTCTTATCAGCGGTAAATCCAACTGTTTTTAAGGCTTTGGCTCGATCACTAATTAACCACAAGGCTGAAGTTTCAGGATCCTTACGGAGCTGATTTATTTCTGCCTCAGAAGCCTCATGATTGAGGTATTTGTCCAGTAGTTTTTGATTCATGAATCGCTGCGTACTTTAATTAATAACATATTGGGATCAAAAAACCCTACCTGTTTTTTAATTCTTCGATCTCAGCCCTTAATGTTTTTAAGGCCAAATGCATCCTTTTCTCTACAGCTTTCACCGAAATATCTAGTGCCTCAGCAATTTCAGCATAGGTCATCTGGTCTATTCGATTCATTAAAAAGGCTGTTTTCTGACCTTCTGGAAGGGATTCTATCGCTGACTGTAGTTTGGTGTTGAATTCTTTTTCTTGCATTAAATATTCTGGCGATTGTGCGTCATATAGCAGAGTAGAATTGTTTTGATGTTTTTGAACTACCTCTAGATGAGCCACTTGATTTAGAAACTTTCTATTGGCTACAGTATAGAGGTAGGACTTGGCTTTCTCAGGGGTAACATCAGCGCAATGATCCCAAAGCGTGATAAAAGCCTCTTGCACTAGGTCATTGGCCTGATCGATATCTTTAGTCTTATAACGAATGAAATTAAAGAGTGCCTGACCCCATTTTTGGTAAATGCGGGAAAATACAGACTCCTCGCAAACGTTTTGGTCCATATTAATAGGTTAGGCAATGATAAAATTACAAAAAACAGTTTAGAGGGTAGGGTAAGGAGATGTGAATCGGTTATATTAGTGTAACCACAAATTTTAAACCATGAAATTAATGAACTTTAGATTCTTATTTATCGCGTTAATGGCCATGTTGACTATAACTTCTTGTCAAAAAGAGGAGGATGTAGTTATCGATCCTACAGATAATTCGGAGTCTTTTAACGGCACCTCTAATTTTGCAGCCAACCTATTGAGTGCGACCCAAAACAATGGGGCATTGGACAATTTGATCGACGGAACCTCTTGTTTTTCCATAGATTTTCCAGTAGAGGTTGTCGCGAATGGACAGCAAGTGACTTTGAATTCAATTGATGACCTTCAACTGGTTGAGGACATTTTTAATTTATTTGTTGGAGATACAGACGTGCTAAATTTGGTATTTCCTTTGACCTTGATCTCTGAGGATTTTACTGAGCAGGTGGTCAATGACCTGGCAAGCTTTAATGCCCTAGTAGCTGATTGTACGAACAATGTTTCTGACGACTACAGTTGTTTGGACTTCCAATTTCCCATTACCGGAACCTTATACAATTCCGCCAACGAACAAACCGGCACCTTGAGCATCAATAACTCAAGTGAGTGGTTTAATTTCCTCAGTGGCCTGGGTAGTGACGTTTATGTGGCGATAAATTATCCTATTACTGTTTTGATCAGCGGTTCTACCACAACGGTGAATTCCAATGCTGAACTTACAGATATTTTCAATCAAACCGATTGCTCGAATTCTGGCGGGAACACGACAACGGCTATTGAGGATGAATTGACGGATGGGGTTTGGTATGTCACTTATTTCTTTGACGATTACGATGAGACTTCAGATTTCGGTGGCTATGCCTTTACCTTTAATGCCGATGGGACTGCCTTGGCCGATAATGGCACTCAAACCTCGGGCAGTTGGAGTACTTATACCGATTCTGGGGTCGAAAAATTAGACTTGAATTTTGGGACCATGGAGCCACTAGAAGAACTCATGGATGATTGGGAAATCTTATCGGTTTCTACGGATTTGATTGAATTACGTGATTTGAGCGGAGATGGCAGTACAGACTATTTAACTTTCGGTCGCACGCCAAATAATGGCGGTGGCGGCAGTGGCGAAACCAATGCCTTAATTGACACCCTTGTGACCGATCAGTGGTACATCCATTTGATGGAGGAGGATATGGAGAACGACGCTTGTGATTATGTAGAGTTCAGCTTCAACTATGCTTTAGATGGTACCGTACAAGCCGTATCTGCCAGCAGAACCGTAAATGGTTTTTGGACTGTATCCAATAGCTCCTCGGGTCTAGAACTCATTTTAAATTTCAATTATGACGGACAAGAAGATCCATTTGAAGATTTAAACGATGATTGGGATGTTCTATTCTACGATGCTGAAAATATACAGCTAGAAGAGGTCAGTGGTGGTAATGGCGATTTAGAACGCTTGAACTTTGCCCGTACGCCCTATACAGGCTGTGGCAACACTTGGCCTGAAACCATTGAGGGTAAGTGGATCCTGGAGGACTTCCAAAACACCATGTATATTTTTCAAGATGGTTTGCGTTACACTGTATACTGTGCTGATCCTGTTTGTGATTGGGAGAACTTAGGCATCGATGATGCCATACCGAATCCGAATCCGTACACCTTTGTAGACGACGTCTTAACCATCGATTTATTTTTTGGAAATACATGGATTGAGGAAATGGATTTTAGATGTGGCAACAATGTCGTTCAATATGAGTTCGAGGATGTAAACGCCATTTATGACATAAGATGGTTCCGACCAGGCTATGATATTTCTCAGTGTGATTGATGAGCCGTTAACGGATTTCGAAATAACCAAATAAAGTATTCT
>WTIY01000178.1 GCA_011525065.1 Flavobacteriales bacterium | reverse complement strand
CAATCAACCGAGATTTCACCATCAGTGGCTCCCGGATATCATTCAATTCGAAAAAGAGGGCTTTTCAGAAGTCTTGATGAAATCGCTCAAGAATCAAGGCCATGGCGTTTATCAAAGCGAAGGGCGAGTCATCGGAAAGGTCGATGCGATCATGCGTCACGCAGGTGGTTTACTAGAGGCAGGTGCTGATCCACGAGGTGACGATACTGCAGTGGGTTTCTGATCCTTGCAGGGCCTATTTGATGTTAAAATACTGCACAATTATTGAAGTAAACTTCCATATATTTGTTAGAACCATGGGGATTAATCATTTGGCGAAGAGAATTTCTAATTAACAGATTTTGAACAGATTAACCCTTATCCTCAGTGTAGTGATCACAATAATCGCTCAATTATTCCAGCTTTCTCTGAGTTTCTTAGTTTTTGGCATTTCCATTACTTTGAACATTTTAGTCCCAATCGACCTTGGAATCTACCCTTTCTTGCATCAATAGGCTAATTCCAAAAAGGCCGAGACCCTGAGAATTACTATGGATTGTCGCCTATTTATTAGCGCGCAATTAAGTACCTTTGCTCCTTATGAAAACTCAAGGGGAGTTTATCGAAGTTTATGGTGCGAGAGCTCATAACCTACGCAATATTGACGTAAAAATCCCTCGTGAATCTTTAGTAGTGGTAACTGGACTTTCGGGCAGTGGAAAATCGTCATTGGCCTTTGACACCATATACGCGGAAGGTCAGCGACGCTACATCGAGACATTTTCAGCCTATGCCCGTCAATTTTTGGGTAATTTAGAGCGACCTGATGTCGATAAAATTGAAGGCCTTTCTCCGGTTATTGCGATCGAACAAAAAACCACAAGCAAAAGCCCAAGATCTACAGTGGGCACGATCACGGAGATTTATGATTTTTTACGCCTGCTCTATGCCCGTGCCAGTGAGGCCTACAGTTACAATACTGGTGAGCGCATGGTTCGCTATACCGATGAGCAAATCCTCGAGTTGATCCGTTCAGAATACAACGGTCAAAGCGCTGTGATCTTGGCCCCGGTCATTAGGGCCCGAAAAGGTCACTATCGCGAATTGTTTGAGAGCATTGCCAAACAGGGCTTTTTAAAAATGCGCATCGATGGCGTGATTACGGACTTGACCAAAGGCATGAAGGTAGATCGCTACAAAACACATGACATTGAAATTGTCATTGACCGTCTCAGGGTCTCTAGCGAACCCAACCAGGACCAAAGGCTAAAAGCGGCCATTGAGACCGCCATGTACCATGGAGATGGTATTTTAATGGTGCTGTTATCGCAAAAAGATCAAAATACTGACTTAAAACCCCGATTTTTCAGCCGTTCACTCATGTGTCCCAGCACAGGAATTTCTTACGCCACTCCTGAGCCCAATAACTTCTCGTTTAACTCCCCTAAAGGGATGTGTCCGAATTGTAAAGGCTTGGGCAGCCTACATAAAGTGAACCCGGATAAGATCATTCCTGATCCGAGTTTATCCATTAAAAAAGGAGCTGTAGCGCCTTATGAAAAGCAAGGGAATTCATGGATCAACAAACAACTGGAACTCATTGCTCATCATTTTCAAGCCGACCTCAACACGCCGTATCAGGAACTGCCAGAGGCTATGAAAGATGCCATTTTAAACGGCTTGCACACCTCATACGAAAAAGCCTCGAAGACTTTGGGAATTACCCGTCAATTCAAGATTGATTTCGAAGGCATCATTCCATTTATTGAAGCCACGTTTGACAATAGGGACTCGCGACAGCTCAGAAGATGGGCCAAATCTTATATGGATAAGAAAGTTTGCCCGGTATGTCAAGGGTCACGATTGCGCAAAGAATCGCAATTCTTTAAGATTGATCATAAAAGCATCGCAGAATTAGCACAATGGGACATCGAGGCATTGATGCAGTGGATTAAAAAAGTTCCCAATGCTTTAAGCGATTCTCAAAATGCGATCGCCGGAGGGGTGCTCAAAGAAGTGGAGACTCGATTGCAATTTCTGTTGGATGTGGGGCTCTCCTATCTCTCGTTAAATCGACCTGCTAAATCTTTGTCCGGGGGAGAATCACAGCGCATTAGACTGGCCACACAAATAGGCTCACAATTGGTCGGCGTGCTGTATATTTTAGACGAACCCTCCATTGGTCTGCATCAGCGAGATAATGAAAAACTCATTAAGTCTCTGGAACATTTGAGAGACCTGGGAAATTCTGTCTTGGTCGTTGAGCATGACAGGGACATGATATTAAAAGCAGACGAGTTAATTGATATAGGACCAGCGGCTGGAAAACACGGTGGACTGATACAATGGCAAGGCCCGCCAAAAAAACTTAATCAAGCCAATACCCTTACTGCAGATTACCTCAATGGACATAAGGCCATAGAAGTTCCTGCCGAAAGAAGGTCTGGCAACGGCAAAACCCTGAGCTTGTACGGCGCTACTGGGAATAACCTCAAGGCGGTCGACCTCCACTTGCCTCTGGGCTGCATCATCGGCATCACTGGGGTTTCAGGCAGTGGTAAATCTACCCTCATTAACGAGACGCTCTATCCCATCCTCAATGCTCATTTTTTTAATGGCGTCAAAAAACCAATGCCTTACGAAAAAATTGAAGGACTCGAACACTTAGATAAAGTCATCGACATCAATCAATCGCCCATCGGCAGAACACCACGTTCAAATCCCGCAACCTACACCGGTGTCTATTCTGAGATTCGCAATCTTTTTGCGAAGGTTCCAGAGTCGCAAATACGAGGGTACAAACCGGGTCGATTTAGTTTTAATGTAAAAGGTGGTCGTTGCGAGAGCTGTCAGGGTGCCGGGGTCATCAAAGTT
>WTIY01000283.1 GCA_011525065.1 Flavobacteriales bacterium | reverse complement strand
ATTTTGAGGTGGTGTTCAAATGCCTGGATCATTTGCTTCCAATTCATAGAAAGGTCTGAATTAAATACAATTTCTTGATTTATTGCGTTAATTTAGTCATTCCAAAGAACATAACCCATGATGAAACGACTCTTCACCCTTTTAACGATAATCGTGATGTCCCAGGTACAGGCTCAAGGACTTGATTTTGGCATCAAAGCAGGATTAAATTATGCCAATGTAAGTGGCATTGAAGATTTTAATCAAAGACAAGGCATCTCAGCTGGACTCTTCGCTGGAGCAAGACTGGGGGATAAATTAGGATTTCAAATCGATGCACTTTACAGCCAGCAGGGTGCAGAGGTCGATCAGTCCATCAGTCAGGTGATCTCTGAATTCAATTTAGATTACATCAGCATTCCAATCGTCTTAAAGTACTACCTAACCGAAAATGTCAACATTCATGCAGGACCGCAACTCGGCATACTGCTCAATGAGGAAACCAGTGTTTTTAATCAAACCATTAGCGCCGTGGAAGCCAACACAGCGGATTGGTTGGGTACCATAGGAGTGGGCTTGGATTTACCTTTGGGACTTCGTGCTGAGGCCCGCTATAGTTTTGGTTTATCCCGAGTTAACGGCTCGGTAAGTCTTCCAGATTTTGATGACTTGAGCAATTCACGCACCCAAATGACCACACTGAGTATTGGTTATTCTTGGTTGTAGAAACACAATTTGAACGGCACACACCTTCCTCTTGGGTGAGGTTTAATCCGAACTGAGCCATTAATTGGGTCGTAGCAAAAAATTTTTAAGATTTTCGCTTGCGAAATATGCCATTCATGGACCAGGCACTAAGCAACACAATGCCCCAAAGGACAACTGCTCCCAAGGTCTCCCCGTAAAGCATGTAGCCCGTCCCGAATAAAGCGGCATAAACCAAAACAACACCCAGTAGAAAAAGCAACAAATCGCTGGTAAATCGTTCGTTCGAATCCTCAAGTGGCCGGCCGGTTTCTTTCATCTTTTTCTTAAATCCATTCCAGCCTGATCCATATGGGGTGATTTTATGATAAAACGCGCGTAGGGTATCATCATCTGTAGGACGGGTAATGAGTGTCACTAAAACCCAACTCAATGTGGTTATGCCCACGCCCCACAAAAGTTTTTCAGTGGCGTCTAAATCAAACGCTGCAAATTCAAAAACCAAGGCCACTACAAAAGACACTACCATACCGGTGATTTCACTGTAGGCATTGATGCGCCACCAAAACCAGCGCAGAATAAAAATCAAACCCGTGCCCGCACCGATTTGCAATAGAATGTTGAATGTGTCTAAGGCACTTTCAAACTGTAAGGCCAAAATGCCCGCGAATAGCATCAAAACGGCCGTTGACCATCGCCCGACCCAAACCAATTGCTTCTCTGAAGCCTCAGGACGCATGAATCGCTTATAAAAATCCAAGGCAATGTAGGAAGAGCCCCAATTTAAATGAGTCGAAATGGTACTCATAAAAGCAGCAATTAACGAACTCACCACCAAGCCCAATAGGCCAGGAGGGAGATGGGTCAGCATGGCTGAATATCCCAGGTCATGACCTTCCGTGGCATTGGGAAACGCTGCTTTAATGTCAGAGAGCTCTGGGTACAAAATCAATGAAGCCAGGGCGATCAAAATCCAGGGCCATGGTCTCAATGCATAATGGGTAATGTTAAAAAGAAGGGTAGCCCCGACGGCATGACGTTCATTTTTTGCCGATAACATCCTTTGAGCCACATAACCACCACCGCCAGGTTCAGCGCCCGGGTACCACACAGACCACCACTGCACCGCCAAAGGGATTAGCAATAGCGTCCAAAGGGTATCACGGTCATTAAAATCTGGCAAAAAATTGAGCTTATCCACAACTTCAGCATGCGACAAAAGGGCGTCTAAACCACCGATTTGGGGCATTTGAATGATATAATAGGCCGCCCAAATAGACCCTACCATAGCCACGATAAATTGAAGAAAATCTGTAAATATTACACCGCGCAATCCCCCAAGCGAACTGTACAATACGGTAATAACCGAGGCATAAACCACGGCTTCCCAGGGCTTTAAATCAAACAGTATGCCCCCGATTTTAATGGCCGCCAAACAGACAGCCGCCATGATCATGACGTTAAAAAATACACCGAGGTAAATGGCCCTGAATCCCCTTAAAAAAGCCGCCGCCTTACCACTATAACGCATTTCATAAAAGGCCAAATCAGTCAATACCTCAGAGCGTCTCCAAAGCCAGGCATAAACAAAAACCGTCAGCATGCCCGTTAGTAAAAAAGCCCACCACACCCAGTTTCCAGACACCCCACTTTGACGAACGATATCCGTCACTAAATTAGGCGTATCAGCGCTGAATGTAGTGGCCACCATCGAGATGCCCAAAAGCCACCAAGGCATGTCCTGACCAGACAGAAAAAACTCTTTGGTGTTGCTGCCAGATCGCTTGGCCACACGCCAGCCGATAATAAGGAATACAATAAAAAACAGACCGATTAACAGCCAATCTAGAGTGGTTAGTTGCATGTGTTCAGTATTTAAAAATCAATTCCACGCGTCTGTTTTTTTGACGACCACGCATGGTCTTGTTCGTGAAAAGTGGTTGTTTTTCGCCTAATGATTTGATTTCAAGTCGATTGGCAGAAAGTCCATTGGCCGTAGAGTAAGCTCCCACTTGCCGGGCCCATTTTAACGCCAAACGGTAGTTATCTCGCTCTACATCCACAGGCAGCAACTCTTGGCCTAAGTATTGAATTAAGGCAAAACCAAAACTTATCCAAACCAGCAAAAGCCATAAAAACTTTTTAATCCTGACTTTCATCCTCAGTCCCAGAA
>WTIY01000227.1 GCA_011525065.1 Flavobacteriales bacterium | reverse complement strand
GAAGAGCTCAAAGGAGCCAATCAAGCCATGATGCAATGGATGATGGATTTTAGTGAGGTTTTTAGCACTGAAGAAATCATGGGAAAAGAAATGATTTCATCGGATAAACGTTCTCTTTTAGAGGAATACGAATCTTCAGCTCTGGCGTTAAAGAAAAAAATGTTGGGAGCCATTGAGCGTGCGGATTCCTTAAAAGAGTGACTTGTATTGAGTTTGCAAATTTGATTAACTTTGTGCTATGAAATCTTTGGTTTCCATTGGGTTAAGTTTGCTTTTGCTCCTGACTAATCTGGGTTGGGTGCAGACCACACATTATTGCTTGGGCCGACCAATGGACGCTCATATTGGACTTGAAATAAGCACACTGAGTTGTGGGATGGAATCGTTTGAATCCGGTGCAAAAGCCATGGAGAAAGCTCCGGGCTGTTGTCACGATGAGGCCGAGCGTTTTTCATTGGATCAACACCTAATGTCCAATGGCATAGATCTGGTTGTCATTGACCTTGATTGGTCCTCAGTGCCTGAAGTTCCCATGGCCGAAGGTTTTGATGCGATGCCCAAAACGTCTCATGACAACCATCATTTTCTAGAGCCGCCCCCCCTGGGTTCAAGAACACTGTTTTTATTGTACGAGCATTGGTTAATTTGAAGAAGTATCGTTTGACTTTACAATCGTTACTCACTTTAAATTAATACATTATGCATCATCATTTATATCTTGAAGGACTTACCTGCATGGGCTGTGTCAAAAGCGTTCGCGAGTCCTTATCTCAGGTCAAAGGACTTGAAATTGACCAACTCGATTTAAGCACAGGTCGGCTTGATTTCCAATTGAGTGAAGAGACCGATTTGGATCAGGTCATTGAGCACATTCCCAGTAAATACAGAGTTTTTCAATCAAAATCAAAAATTGACCAGGGTGGGGCTGATTTAGCGGATTTGCCCAACTCAGATATGGCCGTATCAAAATGGCGTCAGTTGTTTCCACTTTTTTTAATTTTTGGCTTTTTGTGGAGTGTCAATGGGCTCAATGCTTTGGTTTACGATCTCAGCCTTCGAGACTTTATGTTGGATTTTATGGCCAGTTTTTACTTGGTTTTCAGTTTTTTTAAGTTTTTGGACTTACGCGGCTTTGTTAACGCCTTTCGCGGATATGATCCTTTAGCGAATCGATTGGCATGGTACGGCTATATTTATCCCTTTATCGAATTGACTTTGGGATTGATGTTTTTGACCAGTTTTGCCATTGACCTGGCGGTTTACACGACTTTGTTTATTCTGGGATTGACGACGGTCGGGGTGATCGATCAACTGCGACAAAAAAATAAAATCGTCTGTGCTTGTCTCGGCAGTGTCTTAAACCTGCCAATGACTGAAGCCACCCTTATTGAAAACCTGATCATGATTGCCATGGCCATGATCTTAATTTTTGGCTCATGAATAGAGGTGTTTTAATACGACTTATTTGGATTATTTTGGCCCCTATTAGTCTTTGTGGTCAAATTAACTTAGAGGGCCAAATTTTAGAGGGGGACACAAATTTGCAGGAACCTTTAATTGGGGCTAACATTTATCACCTGGCTTCGATGACCGGAACAGTGACCGATGATCAGGGGGAATTCAGTTTGACTTTACCGAGTTTACCGGCAGAGCTTATTGTGAGTTATGTGGGGTACATCACCGATACGATTTCTGTGGATGAAATTCGCTTTATCCGTCATATCATGGAACCCGAGGGCCGATTGGATGAGGTTGTGGTCAATACGCGACGTAGCTCACAGTTCGTTTCATCTTTAAGCACCCAGCAAGTTATTCGGGTGAGCAGTGATGAACTGCTCAAAGCCGCATGTTGTAATTTATCTGAAAGCTTTGAAACAAATCCAGCGATCGATGTCAATTTCTCAGACGCTGTTACTGGAACCAAGCAAATTAAAATGCTCGGGCTGACCAGCCCCTACATTCTCATTACCGCTGAGAACATACCGGTTATTCGTGGAGCTGCACAGAGCCTCGGATTGAGTTATGTCCCTGGAACTTGGGTTGAAAGCATGCAAATCACCAAAGGCGCTGGCAGTGTGACCAATGGGTATGAAAGTATTGCCGGGCAAATCAACGTTGAATTACAAAAGCCCAACAGTGATGTACCCTTTTATTTAAATGCGTTTACCAGTGGCAACGGTCGACAGGAATTTAACGCCCATCTAAATGTAGCCGCCAACGATCGTTGGAATACCGGTTTTTATGTCCACGGAAATCATCGGCCAAGAAAAGTCGATCGCAATGGGGATGGTTTTTTGGATACCCCAATGGCCCGCCAGGTCAATGTGCTCAATAGATGGCAATACACTGATGCTCAGCGCGGATGGGTGAGTTTCATCAATGCACGCGTTCTCAGTGATGAGAAAATTGCTGGTCAATTGGACTACACCCCTAACTTGACTCCTGAATCCCAAAACGTTTGGGGGAGCAAGATTCAAACTGATCGATTTGATTTGTCTGCCAAACTAGGCTACGTCAATCCAGATATTCCTTATCAAACTGCGGGCGTTCAAGGCGCTTACAGCTGGCATAATCAAGACAGTCATTTCGGAAAAAGACCCTACAATATTGAACACCATAGCGCCTATTTGACCTTCTTGTACAATTCGATCATCTCAGATACCCGACATAAAATTAAGTTGGGACTCAATGGTACATTCGACCGTTATTTTGAAGATCTGTCTTTGGATGCTGCCGGATTGGATCGGTCAAGGTATAATCGAACAGAGCGCGGCTTAGGCTTGTTTGCAGAATACGCCTATGACGATTTAGACAAGTTGGGATTAACCCTTGGACTCAGAGTGGATCAGCACAATTTACT
>WTIY01000229.1 GCA_011525065.1 Flavobacteriales bacterium | reverse complement strand
CTACTAATTCGCCATTTATGGTCCATTGGTCCAAGTCATTTTGGCCCATACCAAATCGGTGTAAATAGGCCCCATCTCCCCTTTGGCTTTGGCCGTAGGCCAGAACTTGCGATAAAAGCGCCCCGGTCATTTGAACCTTTAAGACGCCGTCGCCAAAAGGCAATACCCTGAAAAAATCTAAGGCGGTTACCTCGCCCTGAAGATAATCGTCTAAACGAATCGATCCTCCATTCACGATTGCGCCATCGGCAGGCTGCTCATAGGCAAATGTCATGGCCCGAGTAATCAACTGACCGAGATTGGTTTGTGTCGATCGGCTTTGGGCATCTCGCCCATCCAAGGCCATTGAAGTCCGTAATACAATCTCATTGGGCGCCTCACTCACTTGACTCACAGCAGCATACAAAACATCATCCCATTTTTGAACAACTTGTGCGACCCCTTGGTTTTCTGGTGTCTCTTGATTGATGGGCAGCAAAGTTGATTCAAGCTGATGGGATTTTGACTTAAAATCATAGATTAGTTCATGCACGTAAATATTTTTGGCATTGGCGTCCGATTTTGTGATGGTCGTATTGCCTTGCTTTAGTTTCATATGGTTGTGCTCGTGCCCACCCAAAATCAAATCAAGGTCTGGGTTTTGGAGGGCAATTTCCTGATCCATTTCTAAATTGACATGCGTGAGACCCACAAGGATATCTGCACCCATTTTGTTGAGTGAATCCACTGCATAACCGGCTTGATGATACATATCGGCATAGTAGACATAGGATTTCGGGTTGCTGGGAATGGTCACACCGAAAAAGCCCAGCTTGAGTTCGCGGCCATCGGGAAATTCGATGTCCATCGATTTGACCTCAGGAATGTTTTCAGGGGTAAGATCGGTCTGATCATGGCCGTGCGCTCCGTTTCGGGCAAAAGGCTGAATGCCCTGATCGGTTTGGTGATAACAATTGGTATTTACCCAGTCAAAAGTAGATTCATCTAATCGAGATTGAAACTCGGGATAAGTCAAATCAAACTCGTGATTTCCAAAGGTCACCATCGTAAAATCCATAGCATTCATCACCTCAATCATCTGCCGCCCTTTAATCCGAACACCATCGTGCTTTAAATTGCCGATGAGCGACGGGTTAAGAAAGTCTCCCGACATGAATAAAAAGGTATTGGGGTTAATGGATTTTAATGAGTCGACAACATGAGCCACTCGCGCCATACCCCCGTACAAACCACCCCCCAAAGGAGCAATTTCGTAAACGTCATTGAGTTGAACAAAATAGACCGAATGGCGGTCTGAGTCACAACTCAAGAAACACATACAAAATAGGATAACAATCAGCTTTTTCATCCGTGCATTTTTCAGTGGTAATTTAAGAAAATATCTGAGGCCTTATTATAGGCACTTTCAAAACGTGGGCTGTCTATACCGTGTTGGATGTTTTTTTGCGTAAAATAACTCAAGAGCTTTTCTGTAGGCATATTTCCGGTGAGCTCGTCCTTGGCCATAGGGCATCCCCCGAAACCTTGGATGGCTCCATCAAATCGCCGACATCCAGCGCCATAGGCTGCCTCTACTTTCTCGTGCCATTGGCCTGGAGCAGTGTGCAAATGAGCCCCAAATTCCACTTTGGGAAACATGGGAATCAAAGCGGAAAATAATTCCCCGATGACCTTTGGGGTTGCCGCACCGATGGTGTCGCTCAAGGAAATAACCTCAGTCCCCATGTCAACTAAGGTCTGTGTCCATTCAGCCACAATTTCAGGACTCCAGGGATCTCCATATGGATTTCCAAATCCCATGGACAGATAAGTCACCACCGCCACCCCTTGGGCCTTGGATCGGTCTAAAATGTCACTCAAAACATCCATGGACTGCCTTATGGTCTTATGTGTATTTCGCATTTGGAAATTCTCGGAAATAGAAAATGGATAGCCGATAAAATCGATGCCTTGATGTTGTAAGGCGGTTTCGGCACCCCTGAGGTTTGCCACTATGGCCAAAAGTTTGGTTTGTGTTTTACTTAAATCAAGGCCCTGCAAAACCTGAGCGGTATCGGCCATTTGTGGAATGGCTCTCGGAGAGACAAAACTCCCAAAGTCCAAGGTGTCAAAACCACACCCCAAAAGGGCTTGGAGATACCTTGATTTTTGTTCCGTTGGAATGAATGATTTAATGCCTTGCATGGCATCTCTAGGGCACTCAATGATTTTGACCGAAGACATGGTTAAAGATACAAAATACGGTCCATTAAGACGACAAAATATACAGTCCAAGCAAGGCAAATATTCCCGCCTGAATTCCTTTGAAGGTCTGTGGATGGGTCACCAACCAATCACGCATCCGTTTAAAGCGTTCAGCAAAAAGAGCAATGAGGCCAAATATCACCGCGGAAGTGGCGATAAAAATAAACCCGAGCACAAAAAATTGTATGGATTTTGCTAAAGTTTGGTCCCAAAGAAAGGCTGGAAAGAACGACAAAAAGAACAAATACACCTTCGGGTTGGTCGTATTGAGCACAATGCCTTTAACAAACCACCATCGCTTTCTGTGTTGACTTAAAACACTTTGCGCCATGGCCCCGTGACTGCGCCAAATAGTAAATGCCATATACAAAAGATAACCACCACCCAATACTTTGACTGCAGTAAAGACTTCCGGCCATCGATCGATTACTGCCGTGAAGCCAAAGGCCAAAAGGCTGGTATGCCACAAGCATCCAGTCAGTAATCCTAAGGTAATCATCCAGCCCGTTCGGGCCCCATACGCCATGGATTGAGTGGCTACAAAAATATTGTCCGGACCAGGAGTCAGGGCTAGTATGATGCACATTAAGGCAAAAGTCCAAAGCATGATGTGCTTTTATC
>WTIY01000202.1 GCA_011525065.1 Flavobacteriales bacterium | reverse complement strand
ACGAGATCGATTGGTGTGTCGTCAAACTGAGCGACTACATCAGGAAACAGCAGACAACATTGATATCGATGATTCTATGACATTTCATTTATCCTCTAGAGCTTTAGGCAGAGTAGGATTCGCGAAAAACTTTTCTTCATCTCCTGCGTAGATAAAGCCCGCTTTACAAAGTCTTTGAATAACTTGCGGATAGTATGTCCAGAAATCTTTTATAAACATATTCGCAATTGCAAATGTCTCTTTATCTGGATCCGCTTCACGAGCACGGCTTTTTAGAAACTCCTCCAATTCTGATCCAGTTGCACCCTCAGGAAGCAAATGACAAAGATATTCGATAATATTTTCATGGCAAAAAAACATGAACATTATTCCTAATCCTTTTATTCTGTCTTCTGCAGAATTGCCGTTTTCCGCGGGTATACTCATGTCGAAGCTCGGTTTTTTCATTATTAGTGCGGATGCTCGGTCTCTTGATTCGTGGCCTGAACTCATTTCAGATCCAGCTACATAAAAACGCTGATAATCTTTTTTTTGGAACAATCTATTAAATGACTTGGCGATATTCTTGCGGATATTAAATGGGGTAGGCATCTTTATTTGTAATATCCACCATTATATGGGTTGAGCTATTATTGTCAACTCATAAGCATAAGAAGTAATCTCCAGAATTGACCTCATTCCTCGCCTTCAGGAGCAGATCCAAACCGCTTGAGTAGTTGAGCAATGAACTCATAGTCAACTGCATCAATCATTTCATCAGCTGAAGAATATTCATGCTGTGAACCAATCCCAAACCTTTCTTTAGAAGCATCTTTAGTTGGCTCGCCTTCCGCAATCCAATCATCTACATACTCTTGCCTTTTTTGCTTTAGTTCACCCGGTGTCATTTCTAGAAACTCACCAGTCCATTCCATGACCTCATCTCGTCGCTTATTCCATTCAATAAGACCGTTGGGTTGATCCACCCAATCTTTAAGCTCTCCCACTTGCACACTGAGATCGCATTCCTCGATCAAGTCAGCTGCTGACTGAAGGGTCGCGTCATTAATTCTGCCTTCATCAAACTCTGTCTCAATGAAAGAAAAAGCAGATTCGCAATTCAACACACGCAAGATCATGAAAACACGATGAAAATGACTGTGCTCAGCCTAGTATTGGAAAATGCGATGTGGATCCGCAGTTGCGGCCAAAGAGCGTACCCAAGAGCAAGCCACTAATGCTTATCACTGCTCTTACATCCATAGTCATCGCCTCCTGCTACGACGGCGATACATGTACTAGCACTACTGGAGAAAAGATCAGACTTGCCTGTATTGATACGCCAGAAATGAAGGTGCCGTCTCGACTAAGGCCTACGTCCATGCAGGCTGCTGCATACGACAACACCAGTGCTGTCCAGTCACGTGACTACATCAATGGGCTCGTTGCAGACAAAACGATATCTATCCGACGAATCACCACAGACCGCTATGGCAGAACAGTTGCGGAGCTATTTGTAGATGGTATCAATGTTGGCCAGGAACTGGTGAGGAGTGGTCATGCCGAGATCTATCAGAAATACAAAGCGCAATGCCAATGGACAAAAGAATGAGAAAACGCATTGCAGACAACTTAAGTGCAAATTACAATGAAACCAAGACCAAATCAGTGGATTGAAAGAATTAAACTAAGCATTATAATGAGAAAAGATGTTTTAATTTGATGGCCTCAGGGTACCTAATCCTAGTTTTGGGTTTTTTCAAAACACTGGCAACCTTTAGTCTTCTACAGGCTATTGCTTTTGGGGGACTGTGGTTGATATTTGGAGTATTTATGCTGGGGATACCAACAATGGTGGGAATACTCAGAACATTGCCAACATTTGAAGCCAAGGAACTTATCCAAGCGCTACTTGCTCAAAGCCTATTAGTAGCAATCTTGTACGGATTGCTGACTCTATTCGGCATTCAATCTATGTTTAGCTGGTTTTTATTCGGAGGCATTCTTGAGGGTTTCTTTTGCCACAAAGCACACTAAACTACGATAGAATTAAACGGTTGAAGGAAAACCAAGAAAGTGATGAGAGGACATAAAAACAAAATCGTGAACTACGGCCGTTTCCTACCAGCTCTAGTAGCTTTTGCTGTTGTGGGTTGCACGCAAAGAGTCTCCAAAACAGACAAGCTAAGGTTAATCATGGAAAAATATCCTCCGACTGCGCCATTATCCCGAGACGATATATCTGATCCACAAATGGGTTATTACCACCAAGCGGTAGGTATAAGTGGTGGAAATTATATTCGCATTAAAGCAGGAGACCCTATTCGTAAAGAGCTGGATGAATCAAAATACATCAAATTTAAATCATTTAATCTTTGGGAAAAAGATCCTCCAGAGATTTTTTCTGGGTTTAAGCCTGGATATATAATTTGTATGTTTGGAAAAAGAGAAAAAGACAAGTGGGTATGCATGATATTCCGTACAAGGGACGAATTGAAGGCTTACTTAGTTAATCAGTCAAGGACGCATCCTGTACCATTAATCACTTGTACGGAATGCAAGCCAAAACCAAATGTAGCCCTTTCAAGAATATGCCCAGGCATATACATGAGCCCCTTAACCTCAGATGCGAATTGGGAAGATCCAACTCGGCCTGGGCCAAAATTTAATAGTGAGGGCAAGTGCACCTATGAAAAACCTTGGTGGCAAACGGATGTTGGTCTGCGGCTCGGAGTAAAAAGCTATGGAGATGAAATTTGAGAACTTTATTGCTATTAGGCTGCAGAAGTTAGACGAAATCTTGCTGTAATAATCAAAGTTATTCGTTAGGTCTTCCAGGAACAAAAATCTCTAACAAGAAGGTAATCAACTACATAGATACCCCGATC
>WTIY01000218.1 GCA_011525065.1 Flavobacteriales bacterium | reverse complement strand
GATTATTTACGAGCGTATATTTTTAGGCAAAGACTTTTCCAAGTATTATAATGCCTACAAGGGAACCGCACTGGGATTGGCTCAAAACTTGAGTCAAACGGCTATATTTAGACCCAAAACCAAATCGTCACGTATTAAAAACCTTTACTTTGTTGGGGCCAACACAAATCCAGGAATTGGTGTGCCAATGTGTTTGATTAGTGCTCAGATTGTGTTTAAACGCATTCACGGAATTAAACACGGTAGGCCGCTAAGCCCTGCCGACACTAAATTCGAACGCTAAAAAAATGAATAATACTGCTTGGATACTTAAAATAAGTCGACCCAGATTTTGGTCCTATTTGGTTGGACCATGGGCGGTTGGGATGGTTATCGCCGCTTCCAATTTTAGTGATTTCAAAGCGCTATTGTTCTGGATTGGCTTTTTGTTCTTCCTTTGGCCAGCTAATTTTTTCTTGTACGGGCTCAATGATTTTGCCGACCAAGACACCGATTATTTCAACCCTAAAAAAAGTACTTATGAGGCGCGCTATCGGAACAGTCAAAACAAACCATTGATCCTGGTCATAACGATGATTGGAGCTATGGCACTTTTGTTCATGTGGATCTTGCCCACATGGTCCTCAAAATTCGTTTTAATGCTATGGCTGCTTTTGGCTTCGTTTTACTCATTGCCTCCAATTCGTTTTAAATCGCGATTATTTTTTGATTCCTTTTCTAATGTCTTATACATTCTGCCTGGCTTAATTATATTCTTAGTTTATAAACCCCCTTCTGAGATTTCTTGGCCAATTTTTGGAGCTGCATGGTTATGGTCGATGGGCATGCATTTGTTTTCTGCGCTACCTGATATCTCTGCCGATAAAAACGCCAAAGTCAAAACCACTGCTGTTTGGCTTGGGTTTAAAAGCGCCTCTATACTTACATTGCTTTATTTTACTGCGGCTGTTGTCATGTTTTCCTTATTCGTTGAGCTTTGGCTTGGCCTAACAGGGTTTGTCGCGTATTGCCTTCCTACCCTATTTGTTTATTTCAATAAAGAGGATTCAGATAGGATCATGAAAACCTATAAAATATTTCCGTTAATCAATGCTTTCTGCGGTGGTTGCCTCTTTGTATATGTCTTTTTTCAAAACAATTTATTCGGCTATTGAATCTCATGAAAAATCGCTTATCGGTTTTAATGCTATCCTGTATCCCCCTCGTGCTTATTGGGTATTTCGCCTTTGAAGCGAAGGATGACTACTTTTCTATTATTCCGATGATTTTATTGGCTCTTCCGGCTTATTACGACGTACTTAGAGTCAATGTGGTCAAGGGAATACTCGTTTTATTCACCTTGAGTGCTTACGCTACGTTTATTGAGGCACTGAGCATTCTGACCTCCTTTCCTTATGGTTCCTTTCAATACAATGATCAACTCGGGTTTAAACTCTTCGATTTAGTCCCTTGGACGGTTGGATTTGGCTGGGTTCCTCTGGTGATTGGGGCATTTAGTCTCAGTGGATGGGTATGTGATCGTAAACTCCATAAGTTTTTATTGGGCATATTTATTCTCGTTTTTTCGGATCTCATTATCGATCCAGGTGCCGTTTATATGAAATTTTGGACTTGGATTGATCAAGGTATTTATTACACGGTACCAATATCAAATTATTTTGGCTGGCTGCTTTCAGCCATAGTCGGTGGTGGTGTTTTTTACCTACTTTTTACAGACCAACAAATTAATCAGCTGTCCTTTTTAAGTGTCTTTACCTTAACTTTAGGTAATGCCTTTTGGATTGGAGTTACTGTGAGCTCTGGCCTGTGGATCCCTTTAATTTTGGGATGTATCCTTCAAATTGCCATTTATTGGATGATGCAGAAAAGGCCTGAAGGATCTCGGACAAAATCATCTATTGTATAGTTTTCGTCGGTAAGGGTGTATTCCTTATCGAGCTCACGAAGCCAATCTATGGCCTCGTCAAAATCTCCAGAGGTGTGGGTAATGAGTTCTTTGAATATTTCAAAAAGACGCTCAAAGGGCTATGGGACACTCAAGTTTAAATGTTAGTTTAACTTACCTGCGAGGATTAGAAGTGGCTGAACTGACAGAAGAAGATATGCCTATGGTTTAAATTTTGGGATTAAATATTCCACAATAAAAGCAACCAAACAACAGATGCCAAGAGTAAGTAAATATCCCTCTTCATCGCTAATTCCCATATAATTATCTCCCAAATGAGATGTTGAAAGAATTATCCCTGTAAATAGAAGAAAATAATAGAGGAGTTTTTTCATTGTTTGATTTTAATCTTGATATGTCGCCAATACCGCTCTGTAAGAACCTGTCAGGCTTATCGTCTCTCCCGAAAAACTACTTTCGAAAGTTCCGCTGAAATTTCCTTCTATTGCCCAAAGGGTTTCATTATTATTTGAACTAATCTGATTTATTCTTGTGATATTGTGAGTGCCATTTGAAAAATTATCATAATCACTACCATTAAGTGGTTGCACCCATAAAGCCAAAGTGAAATTACAATCGTTGTCGAGATAGTCGCCTTTTACTGGATAAGACCCAGTTGATGCTCCCTGAAAGTCAGAAGTCAAGTAATAATGTGACAGGTCTCCAGAGTACCAATGCGAGGCAGTATCTACTTCTGGTAAAAATTGCTCAAAAGCCAAATTTCCATTACAATCCTCGGTATTATAACCGCTGCCAAATGCTGGGGATGTCTCTTCATAGGTCTGACCATCTACAGTTACCCTAAAATACATTTCTGTACTATTTGAACTCCCATCGCTGTCATCGGAAGAGCAACCTAATATGAGTATTGCTAAAAAGAGATAGAGTAGTTTTTTCATTTTGATTTAATGTTTAGTGTAAATC
>WTIY01000120.1 GCA_011525065.1 Flavobacteriales bacterium | reverse complement strand
TTTCAAATGGGGCTATTTTGATTTGCGTAACCGATGTTTGCAGGGTCAATCTGTCTATTGGCAGGCAACATTAACTGTTTAATCTTTAAAATTAGAAATTATGAGTACGTTAAGAAACAAAGTACAGTTGATCGGAAATTTAGGCAACGATCCAGAAATTGTAACGGTGTCCTCTGGCCGAAAACTCGCAAAGTTTTCAATGGCCACAAATGAGAATTACAAGAACAATAAAGGAGAACGCATGACGGACACGCAGTGGCATCATGTGGTTGCATGGGGAAAAACCGCTGAACTGATAGAACTGTATTTGGGCAAGGGAAAGGAAGTGGCAGTAGAAGGCAAATTAGTGACTCGGTCCTGGGATGATCCTCAGGGGCAGCGTCGTTTTGCGACAGAGGTCCATTGCCATACCTTACTCATGCTCTGAGCATTGACTTAAGGCAAGGACGAGCGATCGCCCTTGCCTTTTATTAAGTGTTCATGCCGTCTGCGCTGTTGCGGTCATGGTCTTGTTATGTCTTACGGATGCTCAATGGTTTATTGTCAGGCAATTATTACCTTTGCGCAAAATTAATTTTACGGAATGACCCAGAACGGTACTATAGAATTGATGGCCCCTGCGGGCAATTTTGAATCTCTTCAAGCAGCGATTGACAACGGTGCCGACTCTGTGTATTTTGGTGTTGACCAGTTAAACATGAGGGCTCGGGCGAGCATTAATTTTACCATCGAGGACTTGCCTGAAATCGTAAAAAGATGCCAAACGAAAAAGGTTCGGACTTATCTTACCCTCAACACCATTATTTACGATCATGACCTGTCCATTATCAAGACCTTGCTTGACGCGGCAAAAAAGGCAGGAATAACGGCGGTAATTGTTATGGATCAAGCGGTGATTGCTTATGCGCGTCAGATTGGGATGGAAATTCATATTTCGACCCAAATTAACATCACCAACATCGAGACGGTTAAGTTTTATGCCATGTTTGCCGACACCATGGTTATGAGTCGTGAATTGAGTTTGCGTCAGGTGAAAAAAATTGTGGATCAAATTCAGCGTGACGATGTTCGCGGCCCAAGTGGTCGGTTAGTGGAGGTTGAAATCTTTGGTCATGGTGCGCTGTGCATGGCGGTTTCTGGTAAATGCTATTTGAGTTTACACGCTCACAATTCATCGGCTAATCGCGGGGCCTGCAAGCAAAATTGTCGTAAAAAATATACCGTCATCGATCAGGAAAGTGGCTTTGAAATCGAACTCGATAACCAGTATATGATGTCCCCAAAGGACCTTTGCACTTTAGACTTTTTGGATCAGGTAATTGATACGGGCGTTAAGGTTTTAAAAATAGAAGGTAGAGGGCGTGCCCCAGAATATGTGGCCAAGGTCATTCAGACGTATCGTGAAGCGATTGACGCTCACGCTTCAGGGAACTTCAACAAGGAGCGTGTAGCCCTTTGGATGAGCGAACTTCAAAAGGTTTATAATCGAGGATTTTGGAGCGGTTACTATCTGGGTCAAAAGCTTGGTGAATGGAGCGAGGCCAATGGATCGAAGGCCACTCAGAAAAAGGTCTACATCGGCAAGGGGGTCCATTTCTTTCCGAAGTCCAGTATTGGAGAGTTTAAAATAGAGGCGTACGATTTAAAAATAGGGGACACCTTATTCATACAGGGCCCTACAACCGGCGCCCAAGAATTGCAACTGGAAGAAATGATGGTCAATGACCAGACAAAAGATACAGCCACAAAAGGAGACAGCATTACCCTGCCATTACCCTTTCGCATTCGTCCTTCAGATAAATTATACAAGGTGGTAAAGACCGAATACGCCACTTCATAATCATTCGATATGGTTATCATTACCTTACAACGACAGAAGTGTATTGGCTGTAATTATTGCGTCGAATTGGCTCCTGAACAATTTCAAATGTCCAAGAAAGACGGTAAAAGTGTGTTGTTGCACGCCAAAGAAAAAAAGGGATTCTATACCCTGAAAACACCAGATCCTTCGGCTTTTGAACCGAGTCAAGAGGCGTCAAAGGCCTGTCCGGTGAACATCATCACCACAAAAAAAGTATGATCAGCGTACGGTAGCCCCACTCGGAATGGCGGCATCGGGAGCGAGAAAACTCAATTTACCCTCATCGTCTTCTGCCATAAGAATCATTCCTTGACTTAGGGTTCCTCGAATTTTTCGAGGTTCGAGATTCAGTAAAACACAAACTTTTTGTCCTACGATGTCTTCGGGCTTATAGTGTTCCGCTATGCCAGACACCACAGTACGCCGATCCACACCGACATCGACACTCAAGATTAACAGCTTGTTGGCTTTGGGCATTTTTTCAGCGGCCATAATGGTCCCTACACGCAGGTCCATTTTAGAGAAATCATCGAAATTGATTAAGTCTTTGACAGGGGTGCTTTGTGCCTCCATTGTGTGGTTGTTTGATTTGGTTTTTTCTAGTTTTTGGCGCTGAAGGTCCATTTCTTGATCTTCAATTTTTCTAAATAAAAGAGGGCTCTGTTCAATCTTATGGCCTTGCGGAAGGTAGGTGCTGTTGTTTGAGATTGCCGTCCAGGATAAGGGTTTGTCCAGATGATTTAATCCCAAGGTGCTCTTGAGTTTGGCTGCGGTAAAGGGTAAAAATGGTTCGCTCAAAACAGCCAGTGCAGCCGCAATTTGTAGGGCTACATTCATAATGTTGGCTGTGCGTTCGGGGTCGCTTTTAATCAGTTTCCAGGGCTCGGCGTCCGCCAGGTATTTATTACCAAGTCTCGCGACATTGATCAACGCCATTTGGGCCTCTCTGAACCGATAGCGCTCGAGTGAATCGGCAATGACGTCAGGATGCGCATTTAGCTGGTTAAGAA
>WTIY01000256.1:2470-10568 GCA_011525065.1 Flavobacteriales bacterium | reverse complement strand
TCGTACGGCTTACAAATCCTAGGTAGGACACAATGATTTCAGATTCAGCACCCGAGACGGTCATGGAAAAATTACCGTCGAAGTCTGTGGTAACGCCGTTGTTTGTTCCTGACTCAACAATAGAGGCCCCGATGAGCGGCTCAGAATTGTTGTCCGTCACTTGTCCAGAAATCGTGATTTCTTGAGAGATTGCTGTGAGGCTAAAAAGCACAGCAAGAGCAAGTAAAGATAATTGCTTCATGGATCGTTAGTTTCAGCCCAAAGTAGTAAAGTTTGACCAGCTAAACCCCTTAACTAAACTATACAAAAATGATACAGACAGGGTGTCGTGGTCTCGACCGGATACTCTTCAGAGCCAATTATTTGATTTTCATAGCATTAATCCAAAAACCACCCTCCTTCAGGTAGGGGGTTAAATTTTTGGAGAGCACTAAAATACAAAAAATGTTGAGGTAATGTTGTGTGTTAAACGAACATTGTAAAGGCGCCTAAAGATTGATGACGTATTCACTCAAATTGATATCTCGCTCTAAATCAAGTTTTTTGCGAAGCCTGTAGCGCTTTATTTCAACACTTCGCGCAGAGATGTTGAGTAGTGGTGCGATTTCTTTAGACGACAGGTTGAGTCTTAAATAAACACAAAGGCGTAGGTCATTTGGGGTCAGGGCAGGGTGCTTTTCTTTAATGCGTTTAAAGAATTTCTTATCGGCATGATTAAAAGCCTGTTCAAAGAATTCCCAGTCTTCATCGTTTTTAAGGGCCTGGTCGATGATCGATAGAGCAGGCTTAATTTCCTCAGATTTTGATGTGGATTTAACCAGTTCAGATTTTAGTTTATTGAGTGTGGTATTCTTCTTGATCATGCTCATGGTTGAAATGGCCAGCTCCCTATTTCGGGCCTCTATATCTTGCTGGAGTTGCTGATTTTTCAGTGAGATGATTTCTTTTTGTGCGGCCAAGTCTCTCAGTTCTAGATCCGCTGTTTTAGCCTTTAGCATTCGGTCCCTCTGACGTCTGTAGTAGACTTGATAAGCGAAATTAAGTCCGATTATGAGTGCGGCAGCGATAATAACGTACAGCATCAAGGCCACTGTGGAAAGATACCAAGGTGGATTTAGGTCGAATTCATAGCGCAGGACCTGGTCAAGCACGTTCCCGTTGACGGCTGTTTTAACCTCAAAAGTATATTCGGCTGGATCTAAGTTGGCGATACTGTATTCACTTTGGCCCGACCATGCGCTCCATTGATTGGAGTAAGGCATTAATCGATAGGCAAATTGTACATAATCATATTTCCCGAAGTGGGGTAAATGAAATTTGAATTGTAAAGAGTTAAATTCGCTCTCCAAGGATCCTTCGCTAGATGGGTTTAGTCGAAGCCCTTGTCCCTCGGCGTCAAAGGCTTTGATTTGATCGAAGCTTGATTGTTTAAAGAGCGACTTCTTGTTGTCGGATGTGATTCGAAGATATCCTTGAGCATTGCCGTATATGATTTCACCATTGTCCGTAAAGGCGAGATTCTCATGTCCTGGCAAATCTTGACGTAAATCGCCAGGTAGACTCAAATAATCAAATTGATATGAACCATCTATGGGGTCAGTTGAGACCGCGACTAGATTTTGAGCGGTAAAAAACCATAAGCGACCAAGATCATCGGCAACCATTCGCCCTGTAGTGTATTTATAATCCTCATAGAGCTGACTTAGTTCAGGGACCTTGTAGAATTCAGAAGCCGCTTCGTCTTGACGAAACACACCATTTTCTGAAGCGTAGTAAATCGCTCCTTGATAGGATTCTAAATCTGAGTGAAGTCCTTTGCTCAACCCATCGATTAGTTCGAAAGACAAAACTTGATCGAAAGAGTCGTTGAGCTTGAGTGAAAAGACGCCTTTGTATTCATGACTTACGATTACCTCGTGCTTGGACCTAATTTCAAAATGCTTGGCAGAATAGTTGAATCCTTCTATTTTCTTGTCGAGTGTCCATCGTCCGCGGGCTGATTTTTTCAGTAAATAAAGCCCGTCGTAATTTCCTTGCAGGATGTACCTACTGGCATCATCCAGCGGTTTGAAATCCCAAGCACCTTGAACGCTTGAAATTTTTTCAGCCTGCGCACCCTTAATCACAAAGGTGCCTGAATTATGCCCACAAAAAAGGGTGTTATCAAGGACCGTTAAACTCCAAACTTGGCCTGCCGTACCAGAAACTTTTTTAAACGGTACTGCTTTGTCTACAGGTTTATAGAATAAGCCTTGATTTGTTCCCAGGTAAAGGTTGTTATCAAATGTGGCTGCGGCGTAGGTAGTCCCCAATTGGCCATTCTGTTCTACAAAGGGTTGTATGTGTGATGAGGCATTAATGCATGCAATCCCGTTGTCTAGGCCAGCCCATATATTGGCTTCTCGGTCCTCGAACAAACTAAGAACGGTATTGTTGTCGATTCCGTTGCTCCGGTCAAAACGATAGTCAATTAAAGTGTTCGATTTGTCTAAAGCCAGCAGACCATGGGATATGGTGCCCAAAATTAAGCGCCCATTATCCGTAAAGGTGGCGCTGTAAAGTTCAAACGGACTTAAATTCTTGTTTAATGACTCTGACCAGGGCTTGAAGGCGCCTTTGACCAAAACATGAAGCCCCTTGGCCTCATGCACAAAAACGGCTTTTCCATCAATAGAGCCCGCTCCTATAAGTCTACCGTTTAAGGCTATTGGTCCATTGTTGACCAATAATTTTTGACCATTTTGAACCGTGTATAAACCCTTATTTAAGTCGTGAAAATAAAGTTGATCATTGATGACAAACGCCTTGGATAATAGCTCTTCTGCTTCGATGATCACGGTGTTTTCACTGTCTAAATCAATCATGATTAAACGCTGAAGCGACTGAGCAACGAGCCATTTATCGAAAGTGAATATTTGCCAAAACTGTTCGTCCTCTATTGGCTTTATCTGACGCTCCTCCATGACCGAGCTGTAGGACAAGTCTCCTTTATCGTCTTGGATCCAATACCCAAAGTCCATATAAAAGCCCGTATAAATTTTGGAGTCAATTACGCTTACGGATCTCATAACACTTTGGTTGGGTGTTGGAAACAGAGACCAGCGATGGCCGTTAAAACGAAGAAGGCCGTCATTATTGGCTACATAAATCTCATTGTTGGGACCTTGACTCAGCATCCAGTTTTGATTGTTCGCCCTGTAAGTGTCCGCGGAATAATTGACAATAGGGGGGAGTTCTTGGCTGTTTAAAGGCAAGAAACAACAGGTGAAAGCAAAAATTACGGAGAGGATGCGAACCATATTCAGAATTTCTGAGGCCTCAAATTAAACGATATTATTCAACATCGCCAAATGACAGACACGACCGATACTCAATGGTTTGTGATAATTAAAATGAATGTGCTGACCGTTAAAATCTCCTCGGATTAGATAATTCGCCCCTTGGAAAAGCACTGCGTCAACACGAATCTTGAGCCTTGTTTGTTTGCTGGTTAATTTCAGTTGATGGGGCAAAAGAAAATGAGATTGATCCGAGAAGACCCCCTTAGGAATGCACGAATAAGGACCAAAAAATCCGGCTAAGTAATGACTGTCCAAACTTTGATAAAGTTTTTTTGGTGGGGCGTAACGCAATAAGGTGTTTTGTCCTAAAACAGCAATTTGATCGGCATATCCCAATGCCTGGTGGGCGTCATGTGTCGCGATGACACAAGTGATTTCATGGGCTTTGGTGTAGCGAAACAGCTGTTGGCGTAATATAGAGCGCCGGTGTGGATCGATATGACTGAAGGGTTCGTCAAGTAAGAGAATTTCTGGATTGCTGGCCAAGGCCTTAGCCAGGGCAACCCGCTGTTTTTGGCCTCCGCTGAGCAAACTGGCGCGAGTATTTTTGTAGTCGTGAAGCCCCACGACATTAAGGAGCTCGTCCACGTGCCGCTCACTTTTGGCCAGGTCAAATCGCGGTAAATCAGTAGCGATATTTTCACCCACTGTGATCATGGGCATCAGAGCAAATTCCTGATCGACCAGCTTCATATATGGTGCGCCAGGGATTAAACGCGATTCAGGCCCTAATACCGCTTGATCCTTCCATGTGATTTTGCCCAGTTTCAGCTCGAGCAACCCATAGATCAAATGAATAAGGGTCGTTTTACCGCCCCCACTTTCGCCCAATATGGCTAGGTGTTCTCCTCGAGATAAACAGAATTTTAGGTCCTGCAGAATGGGCTCTTTCTCGTAAGAAAAGGAATCGATTTGAACAAAAAGCGAATGGGCTTTGGTCACCGAATAGTTTTTATGTTTTGAGGTTGTCGCCTACCGATTCGGGCAATACACGATAACCCATATGGAATAGGGTAAATCCGAAAATATCAGCGTATTGCTCAATGGTCTTACTCACGGGCGTTCCTGCACCATGGCCTGCATCGGTTTCAATGCGAATCAGCACTGGCGCATCACCACCTTGCTTGCTCTGTAGTTCAGCGGCAAATTTAAAGCTGTGAGCGGGAACTACACGATCGTCGTGATCGCCCGTGGTCACTAGGGTCGCAGGATAAGCAACACCAGGTTTCACATTGTGCACAGGAGAATAGCCCAAAAGGTACTCAAACATTTCAGGGCTGTCCTGGGCAGTCCCATAGTCGTAACCCCAGCCTGCGCCAGCCGTAAAGGTATGATAGCGCAGCATGTCCAATACACCCACTGCTGGGAGTGCCACACGCATCAAATCAGGCCGTTGTGTCATGACTGCGCCCACTAAAAGACCCCCGTTAGACCCTCCTCTAACTGCGAGGTAGTCGCTGCTGGTATAATCGTTATCAATAAGGTATTCTGCAGCGGAGATAAAATCGTCAAAAACATTTTGTTTTTGCATTTGGGTTCCGGCCTTGTGCCAAGTTTTTCCGTATTCGCCTCCACCTCGGATATTCGGGACGGCATAAACCCCACCCTGTTCGAGCCAAACCGCGTTAAGGATACTAAATGATGGGGTTAGACTGATGTTGAATCCGCCATATCCGTAAAGAATCGTCGGGTTTTTCCCATCGCGTTTAAGTCCCTTTTTGTAGGTAATGATCATGGGCACTGTTGTCCCGTCTTTTGAGGAGTAAAAGACTTGTTCGCTGGTGTAATTTTCAGGATTAAAACTAATGGATGGGGCAATAAACAACGATGAGTCCCCGGAGTCGATATCCATTTTGTAAACACTGCCTGGGGTGGTGTAGTTGGTAAATGAATAGTAGAGCTCACGGTCTGTTTTTTTGGCCCTGAACCCACCAGCACTGCCCAGCCCCGGCAAATCTATTTGACGAATCTCAGTACCCTCAAAATCGTATTGATACACTTTAGAAATGGCATCTACCATGTATTCCGCAAATAAATAATTTCCTGCCGTACCCACAGACAAAACATTTTCTTTTTCAGGGATCACATCGGTCCAGTGTTCCGGTGTAGGATGAGAGAAATCTGTTTTAACCACGCGCTTGTTTGGCGCGTTCAGATTGGTGGCCATATAAAGGGTGGTGCCTTGAGTATCGATGACTGAGGTGTCGCTGTTGGCCTCTGCCATAATTGTTACGAACCCTAATTCAGGCTGCTGTAAATCCATGATATAAAGCTGGTTTCCTGAAGTGGCATTACTGGCGCTAACTACTAGATAGCGTTCATCTTCGGTTACCCCGCCACCAACATATCGGAACTTTTTATCTGGATCACCCCCAAAAACCAAAAGGTCGTCCTTTTGATCTGTACCTAATTGATGATAGTAAAGCTTGTGTCGGTCGGTCTTTTCAGAAAGTTCACTTCCTTTGGGCTTGTCGTAGCTCGAGTAGTAGAATCCATTATTACCGCGCCAGGATAGACCGCTGAATTTTACATCGACGATGGTGTCTCCCACTAATTTTTTCTTTTGGGTGTCCATGACCAAAACCTTACGCCAATCACTACCCCCTTCTGAAATGCTGTAAGCAACGTAGCCCCCATTTTCGGAAAAACTTACCCCGCCCAAGGAGATGGTACCGTCTTCTTTAAACGTATTTGGGTCCAAAAAGACCTCGGCCTGATCCGCGCTTTCTCCAGTCTTATAGCGATACAAGACGTATTGGTTTTGAAGCCCATTGTTTTTGTAGAAATAAGTGTAGTCTCCCTCGATAAATGGAGCAGTCACTTTTTCGTAATTCCAAAGTTCAGTGAGTCGTGATTTTAAGGCCTCGCGAAAAGGAATTTCATCTAAATGTCCGAAGGTGGCCTTATTTTGCGCTGTAACCCAGGCAGCAGTTTCCTCGCTCCGATCGTCTTCTAGCCATCGGTATGGATCTGCGACTTGTACATCAAAGTACTGATCAATGGTGTCGACGGTTTTGGTGTCAGGATATGTGATGGGTGTGAATTCAGGGTTTACAGAATGTTGGCAACTCATCGTTAGAAGAATTAAGGAAAGGAGAACAAGGTTTTTCATGACGTTAATTTTGGCCCACTAAAATACAGAATTTTTGACTGTTGATCGTGGCGCGATCATTCAAAGTTTTACGGCGTATGAGACAAAATCCGTGAGTTATGAGCAATAAAAAAACCGCCACAAGGGGCGGTTTTGATGTGCTGTTAATCAGCTTACTTTTTTATGAAGCGTTGGCTTCGAGCGCCACCGTTTTGGGCGAGTCTCAGCACATAAGCCCCTTGCGCCAATTGACCGACATTAACGCTTCCGTTTTGAAGCATGCCTTGAGCCACAATTTTTCCTTGAAGATCAAAGATCTCGTATTGAGCTCCAGCGACGACCTGTGTTCCGCTTACCGTAAGCACATCACGAACGGGGTTAGGGGACAAGACAATCGACAATGGGTCTTGGTCATTTACATTAAGTATGGTAGAGCCTTCCACAATTACAATGGTCTGATTGACCGAAACATTGTCTAGGGTGTCTACTATGCCTGAAGGCCACTGAACAGTAATGCTGGTGATCTCATCATCTTGACCTAAGCCGAAATGGGTGTTCAATGTACTCATTAGCCTAAAGCCTTCGCCGCTGCGAACCTCGCGAATTTGACTCCCAAGATCTGAGGTCACGGTAATTCGGGCGCCAATACCATTTCGGTTGCTCTCTACCCCCACGGTATTGATGGTCAAATAGTTGTTGTCATTGGCGTCGTTTATAAACAAGGTGCTTCCGGTGAATGAATCCACAAAACCGTCGTTGTTTAAATCTCCAAAACATCCGTTGTTGCTTGGCAGGACATTGTTGTAAAGACTAAAGGTCAAATCTCCATTGTTCAAAAAGATGTTTCCATTTGAGGCAATGTCGATAAAACCGTCATTATTAAAGTCGTAGGTGCAGTTTTCAATCCCTGTGGCTTCTAAATTTTGAACACCAGAAGTGGCAGAAATATTGGTAAATGTTCCGTCGCCGTTATTGGTCATGAGCTTATGGGCGAAGGGATCGGTACTGTTGCCGACAAAAACATCCATATCGCCGTCGTTATCGTAATCTCCCCAGGCTGAAGACCAGGTTTGCATGGGGTCGAGTAAGCCTGCAGCGTCAGCGATTTCGGTGAAGTTTCCGAAACCGTCGTTTTCATGCAATTCATCTTCACGACGCGCGGGTTCACCGCCACATTTGGCGTTAAACATGTCCATATCGCCATCGTTGTCAAAGTCCACCCAAACTGAACCGTAATGACCTCCAGATGGATAGTCTCCAATTCCTCCTTGATAATAAGTCAAGTTACCCTCACCGTCATTGATGTAGTAAACATTCGGCTCAACGTCGTGGCAAACAAAGGCATCTAGATGGCCGTCGTTGTTGATGTCAACAAAGTTCGAGCGCTGGGAAAAGACATACTGAGGATAGGAAATTTCTTGAAAGCCATCTCCAGAATTATTGGCCCGCATAATGGTCACCCCATTACCGCCACCATAAAGCAAATCGGTGTAGCCGTTGCCGTCGTAATCTGCGGCAGCCAGACTCCAAGAGGGCATGTTGTCCGCAGGAGAAGTAAAAATGACTTCTTCTTCAAACGAACCATCAGGCAGCTGGTAAAAGACCTGAATCGAAGACATGGCCACAGAGACGACATCGTCGAGAAAATCACCGTTCATGTCTACAA
>WTIY01000256.1:0-2370 GCA_011525065.1 Flavobacteriales bacterium | reverse complement strand
GAAGACATGGCCACAGAGACGACATCGTCGAGAAAATCACCGTTCATGTCTACAACAGCCCGATCAGAACGATTGGTGCCGATGCTTTCACCGGTGAAAGAAATTTGACCAAAAGCCATCGTACAGAAGGCAAAATAGGTCGCGAAAGTAAAAAGTGATTTCATAGGAGTTTAATTTATGCGTTTGTCAGTCACAAACGGTCGTTAAGTTTTCGATCCACTCTTGAATAAAGGCAAGAGATTCATCGTGCCTTAAGCTCCGGCCCAAAAGGGGCATCCGGTACTCTTCATCGGTGGTGTGTAATCTAAAAAACAGGACTGAAGCCTCGGCATTGCCAGGCTCAATTATTTTTGAATTTTCATAACCCGGGATAGGCGTATCGGGATCGACACAAACTCCGAGATTGGCCAAGTCTGCACTGCTTGAGAAATTCATACGCAGTGCGCGGTAATCACAATGGCCACTGTCGCTGTGGCAGCTGGCACAATTGATGTCAAAATAGGAGCGCACCCTGGTTTCGAGGTCTTGGCTTTCATCGGCCCAATCAACGACGGTGTTGATCTGACCAGGCAATGAGGCTGACAAATAGCCAGAATCCATCCATTTTTGTAGCTGATTCTCAACCCCGTCCATATAGTCATAAGGGCCGTTCAGGTTTTGTGGCTTTGGCCCAATCGGCGTTTCTTCTTGATAGGATTTATGGCAAGTGTAGCATTGACTAGTTGAAGGGATTCGATAGTTGACAAAATTGGTCTGACCGTTTTCGACCCATTCAAGAGGAACGTTGGCGCCATATCCATCCACATCTAAATACGCTTCTTGTTGTTCAGCATCCCAAATGTAGTCCGCAAATAACCAACCGTCTTCTTTCTTTATAAGCAGACGGGTTTCGAGAATTTGCGTATTCAAATCGGGCAGGACGTTATCGTAATAAAAGGTTTTGATCAAAACCGCCCCCGTAGGGAAATTCAGCAGCTCCCCGTCGCTGACATAATTTGCGCTTGTGCCTTCGGGCATCCAGACAAAACGCTTTTTTTTAGCGTAATCGGTAAATAGAACGCTGATGGGTTGATAAGGTAAAACGCCGTATGAAGGCATCTGATCGGCCATATTGCCCTCGAAAAAATTGTAATCAGACAAGCTGGGATAGGGCACATTGGCCAGGTCTAAGTTTACCGGGGTTACTGGCAGAATATTGATGGTGATGATTGAATTACTGCATTGCTCCCCAAAGGCATCACAAACACTGTAAATAAAAGTATCTTCTCCAATGGCACCGGCATTAGGCGTATAGGTGAGTTTGGCTTCAGCTAAATTATTGTGCGGGGTGATGCTGGCGGTTCCTTTTAATGGGCTGTCCAAGAGAATTTGCCCATCAATGGGCACATTGGTATCGTTTTCTAAAATGTCTAGGGTCAAAACCCCGTTTTGGTAAACTTCACCCACATCCGCCACAGTGTTTATGTTCAGCGGTGTGTATCCTTGATCGTCATCGCCACAACCCACCACCATTAACAGACTAACAAATATCATGACGATTTTGCGAGCATCCGAGCCGAGGCGAAAGAAGTGAAGAGACAAAGGCTTTTTCATAGTTTGGCTAAAATAGTAAAAAGAACGATAGCGGCGCTTAATTTTAACTTAAGCCAAGGTGTAATAGATGCTCAGCGATTTGCACGGCGTTTGTGGCAGCGCCTTTGCGCAGATTGTCGGCTACAATCCATAAATTAAGACTGTTCGGCGCGCTTAAATCACGCCGTAATCGTCCGACAAATACGTCATCCTTGTTGTGGGCGGTAACGGGCATTGGGTAACGATTCTTACTTGGGTCATCTTCCAGGGTTACCCCAGGTGTACTGCTGAGTAGGTCTCTGACGTCATCTAGGTTAAAATCTTTGTCAAAGCTGAGGTTCACAGATTCACTGTGCCCACCTTCAGTGGGAATACGCACGGCAGTGGCGCTGATTTTAAAACTCGAGTCATCCATGATTTTATGCGGCTCTGTGGCTAATTTCATCTCTTCTTTGGTATAGCCATTGTCCAAAAACACATCGCAATGCGGCAAGGCGTTTTTATGAATTTTATGAGGGTAGGCCATGGGCCCATCCACACCTTTGATTTCATTATTGAGCTGTTGCACCGCTTTTTGACCCGTGCCAGAAACGGATTGATAGGTCGATATTAGAACGCGTTTCGCACGGTATTTTTGATGCAATGGGGCCAGAACCATGACCAATTGAATGGTAGAGCAATTGGGGTTGGCAATAATCATGTCTTGCTTTGTCAGAACCCTAGCATTGATCTCGGGAACAATGAGTTTGACCTCGTGATGCATGCGCCAAAAAGAAGAATTATCAATAACTCTACAGC
>WTIY01000274.1 GCA_011525065.1 Flavobacteriales bacterium | reverse complement strand
TTTTATTCTTGGCCAAAAAGACAATTTGATAGCCGTTGTCTTTTTGACGCTTATTGCTGTGATCCTCGCAGACGTTGAGCTCACAGCCAACAATGCCCTTGAGCGGTTTCTTGTCCGCTTCTTGGGCAATGGACTTATTGTACTGCTCGATTTGCTGCAAAAAGTGAAAAGCCCCCATCATATTACCCATATCCGTCAGGGCAATGCCCGGCATTCCGTCCTCTGCGGCGGCGCGAATTAAATCTTGAGTCGATGCCGTGGATTGCAAAATGGAAAATTGGGAGTGAGCATGGCAATGGACAAAAGGCTGATCCGCCAAGACCGCAAGATCAGATTCATAGTGTGGTCTTTTGACAGCTCCTGCTTGTGTGCTTGCTTCTTGCCTTAAGGCCTTAGACGCCTCCTTTAAATTGCAGTGTTCAAATTGAATTGGCTGAATTAATTCAGTGTTTTTCAGCAAGAACTGGTCAAAAAATTCAGAATTAAATTGAGTTAATTCCTCTGTAAAATATTTACGACGAACCAATTCGAAAAAGCATCGAGTTGTCGCGACAACATCCGCTGTAGCATTATGGGCCTGATCAAAATCACTTTCAAATAAAAACTGATGCAATTCGGTCAGGGTCGGTAATTTATACCGGCCTCCTCTGCCCCCTGGAATCTGACATAACTGAGCCGTAACCTCAGTACACGTATCCAGTATTTGATAGGGAGCAAAAACTTCTTCCTGACCCAATCGAAAAAACTCACAGCCGATTATGTTAAGATCAAAACCTATGTTTTGACCCACGACAAACTTGGCCTTTATCAGGTCTTCTTTAAAAATTTTTAAAACCGAGGCCAGGGGCTCCCCTTCGCTCATGGCCAACTCTGTGGAGATGCCATGAATTTTTTCACTGTCAAAGGGAATGTCAAACCCATCTGGTTGAATCAAAAAGTCATTGCGCGACAATAAGGTTCCATCAGCACTGTGGAGTTGCCATGCCAATTGCACGCATCGGGGCCAATTGTCTACTGCACTGACTGGAGCATTATAGCGCTTGGGTAATCCAGTAGTCTCGGTGTCGAATATAATGAACATAAAGTGGCAAAAGGGCTTGGTTAATTGATCCTCTAAAGTAAGGATTATCAAATGCAGTACGCCAGAAAGTTTTAAACATTGGCTTACAATTTTTCACAAAAAAAAGATTCCGAGCACAAGGCTCGGAATCTTCCATTTGGGGCATTAAAGTTCAGGGTAATCTAAATTTGGGGCAATTTAAATTTGGGGCGAAACCTAAAACTAATCATATCAATACTTCACTTCAAAAATCCCCTGGGTTATTTCGGTGGAACCAACTTTGAATTCGAAGATTCCTTTTAATGTTTTCTGGGCCGTATCATGATTCAGAATGGTTAATGAGCCATTATCAGCATCTTGAGTAATCAAGCCTTCGACTAAGGTGGCATTGAACCCTCCAGCAGTGATGTTATAATCACCTTGCTCAGCACTGATTGGCAATCTAAGGATGAGCGACATGCCTCCTTTTTGACCTTCAATCAGCAAGAAGTTACCGGTATCAATGGTATTGACCACTACAGGATTAAAGCTGGCTGTGTCAATTTGAGCAGTAAATACATTTTGATTATCCACCTCAGCTGACGGAGTACCTACATTGATGTCGACAAACATTCCATTGCTCACCTCAACGGTATCGATCCCGGGCCATACGGCGATGAAATCAAAACGACCATTGATGGTTCCACAAGGAACACATCGATCCGTAATTTCAACACGACCACTTCCTGAACCCTCAGTACTGTATACATTACCGTGTACATCAGTAAACGTAGCATAGTTACCTGAATTTCCACCTAAATCGAAACGATCAGCATTGGTGTTGCTAAGGTGAATGGTAATCACACGACTGTCTGAAGATGTCTGAATGTCAATACTACCATCTGAGTTTAGATCACTCGTGGCATACAAAGCATTAAAAGCAACATTATCAACCGTGGCTTGAACAGAAGTTTGATTGTCCTGAACATTTTCACAACTGGTCAAAGTGACTAAAGCTAGAGCGAATAAAAGGAAAAATCTTTTCATGATTTCTGAGGTTTTGTGAGTCGTATTTTGAACTTGTTTTGTCATCTTATTTATCAGGTAGATTTTGTTTGTGTTTCATCTACAGGTCAAAATTGCGAATAAACATTCAATATTACCGACAAATGACACATTTATTCGATGAAATACATCATTTTTTAACATTTAGGGGCATTTTCTGTAAAAATTTTGTGTATTTAACCGACATATGATGCATTTCATCGATGTTTTTTAGGGCAAATACGTGGTGATTTCTTTAAAATTATCCTCCAATACCTGGAGTACTTAAAAAAAATCCGGTGATAATATCACCGGATTTTTATCGAAGATTATGTCTAACCTTCACAAATCATGTTACAGCCTAGTAAAATAATTTGAACACACCGTGTGTGATTTGGAAATCACGAGTTTCAAATTTGAAACGGCCATTAATTTTACCAGTATCCGCTGTGTGATCAATTACATTCAACGAACCTAGGGTGATTTGCTGAGTTTCACCATTTAAGGTTACGGCTGCTGAGAAATCATTTCCAGTACCAATTGAAGATCCGATATTGTAATCACCGGTGACGATATCTGCAGGCAATTGTAAAACGATAGCGTTATCACCTTTTTGGCCTTCCATAAGTAAGAGATCTCCCGTTTGAATAATTTCAAAATCATCAGCAATAAATGAAGATCCGTTAATTACTGCGCTGAATCGAAAACGAGATTCATTAGGGTCTTCGTCAATAAGAACGGTGTTGGCACCATTTGTCAATCTCAGATCTGCATTGTTTTGATTGTCTGCCATG
>WTIY01000280.1 GCA_011525065.1 Flavobacteriales bacterium | reverse complement strand
TAAAAAGGCTTTTAATGATATTTAAAAGCCTTTTTTATCGATTTTTCTAATTCAATTATTTGAATGCATTTTCGCCGGTAATGTCGAGGCCTGTAATCAGCAAATGAATGTCGTGTGTGCCTTCGTATGTGATGACACTTTCTAAATTCATCATGTGACGCATGATGGAATATTCACCGGTAATGCCCATTCCACCGAGAATTTGACGAGCTTCACGTGCAATGTCGATGGCCATGGCCACATTGTTTCTTTTGGCCATTGAAATTTGAGCTGAGGTTGCCCTACCTTCATCCTTTAATTGTCCTAATCTGTATGCCAAAAGTTGGGCTTTTGTGATTTCTGTAATCATTTCTGCCAATTTCTTTTGTTGTAATTGGAATGCCGCGATGGGTTTACCAAATTGAATTCGTTCTTTGGCATAACGCAGTGCCGTATCATAACAATCCATGGCCGCTCCAATAGCGCCCCATGCAATCCCGTATCGAGCAGAGTCTAAACAACCCAGTGGTGCCCCTAGTCCAGATTTGTTCGGGAGTAAATTTTCTTTTGGCACTTTGACGTCTTGAAACAGTAACTCACCTGTTGCAGAAGCTCTTAAGGACCATTTATTGTGTGTCTCTGGGGTTGTAAACCCTTCCATTCCACGTTCCACAATAAGCCCGTGGATCCGACCATTTTCGTCTTTAGCCCAAACTACGGCGACGTCGCAGAATGGTGAGTTCGAAATCCAAAGTTTAGCCCCATTGAGTAAGTAGTGATCGCCTTTATCCTTGAAGTTGGTCACCATTCCGCCGGGGTTACTTCCAAAATCTGGTTCAGTTAGACCAAATGAACCCATCCATTCCCCTGTAGCCAATTTTGGCAAATATTTCTGTCTTTGGGCTTCATTTCCATATTTCCAAATGGGATACATCACCAACGACGATTGAACAGAAGCCGTGCTTCGCACACCACTGTCTCCACGTTCGATTTCCTGCATGATGATGCCATAGGCAATCTGGTCCAGGCCTGCCCCACCATACTCTACTGGGATATAAGGTCCAAATGCCCCTATTTCTGCTAAACCAGGGATGATGGATTTTGGGAATTCTGCTTTTTGGGCAGCCTCCTCAATGATGGGTGACACATCACGCTTGACCCAAGCGCGGGCAGCGTCTCTAATGAGCTTGTGCTCTTCTGTCAATAAATCGTCGAGGTTGTAATAATCTGGCGCTTCGAATAAATCAGGCTTCATAAATTCAACAATTGGTCTGACAAAGTTAAAAATACCCGGCTTAATGGCCTACATTTTCAAATAAAATTCACGGACCAGATCACAGTATTGCTCGGTATAGTTATGCCTTGAATGTTCGATGATCAGTTCGCTATATTCAGCGCGTATAGAGGTATTAATCTCAGTTTTGAGTCCGGCTTCAATTAACAAGCGTTTTGGCGGTTTCGTCTCATTGCCTCGGACAGATATCATTCTCAATATCCCCATACCATGAGATTCCAAGAGGCTCATGACCGATTGTTTGTCGTCGTGAGGTAGTATCATGGCCAGGCGCCCAGAGGGAATTAAGAGGTTGAGGGCTCCTTTTACGATGGCATCAATGGGAAGGGCTTTGGCATTTCTAGCCATGGACCGTTGATCGTGTTTGTCCATCTGTCCCTGATTAAAAAAAGGGGGATTACACACAATGAGGTCATAGCATCGCTCGCCCTCTTGGGCAAATTCCTGAAATGTGCCGTGAAAATTAAATAAATTTTGGTCCCAGGGGCTATTCTGAAAATTATCGACGCCTTGTTCATAGGCTTTTGCATCTTGCTCAATTCCATCAATTTCTGAATGAGCCGCTCGTTGGGCGAGCATAAGAGCGATTAGTCCAGTCCCGCTGCCGACATCCAAAATTCTTCGGGTGTCCGAAAATAAGTTGACCCACGCCCCGAGCAGAACCCCATCCGTGCCAACTTTCATGGCGCATTGGTCTTGATTAAGGGAAAATTGCTTGAATTGAAAAGTGTCGCTCATCAGCGGTATAAATCAAGTAAGCCATCCGGGGTCTGTACTGTGAGTATTTTAGACTCACGGTCTACCGAAACGATAAACTCGTCGATGATTGGAATGAGAATTTCTTTGCCTTGGTTGATGATTTCGAAGAGTGCTTGTGCAGTTTGATCGTTTACACTAACGATGGAACCAACTTCGCCGTATTTGGTGTCGATCACTTTAAATCCAATGATTTCGTGATAGTAAAAATTGTTGCCGCTCAATTTGGGCAACAGATCCAGTGGCAAGTATAAATCACAACCGATTAGGGCTTCAGCGCTGGGTTCGTCATAGACATCTTCAAATTGGATTCGCAGCAATTCGGATTTATGCAGTGCAATTTCCTCAATAAAAAATGGAACCAGTGTTCCGTTGAGATCAACGAAAACGGATTCCATATTGATGAGTTCTTCAGGATTGTCTGATTCGACTTTGGCCAGAAGGACGCCCTTGAAGCTGAATTTCTTAACGATTTTACCAACGAAGAAATGATCTTTGTGGTCCATCGTCAGAAGTTTATTCTTCCTCTGTCGCAGCTTCTGGTGCGGCTTCTTCAGCAGCAGCTTCAGGTGCGGCTTCTTCAGCAGCAGCTTCAGGTGCAGCTTCTTCAGCAGCAGCCTCAGGTGCAGCTTCTTCAGCAGCAGCCTGTTCAGCGGCAGAGATGCGCGCTTCATTTACGGCTTGTTCAGCCTTTAAGGCCTCTGCTTTGGCTTTGGCCTTATCCTCAGCAATTTTACTTTCTTTGTTTGCTACGGCCTGCTCTTTTTCGCTCACCCAAGAAGAAAACTTCTCTTCAGCTTGCTCTTGAGTCAGTGCTCCTTTTTTTACTCCTTCTAAAAGGTGCTTTTTTAAC
>WTIY01000058.1 GCA_011525065.1 Flavobacteriales bacterium | reverse complement strand
GGGTACTGTAACTGGGGTAGTTACAGATCCAGAATTAGGAGGGCCACTTCCGGGAGCGAATGTTGTTGAGTCAGGAACAAGCAATGGTGCTGTGACTGATTTCAACGGAAACTTTACCCTTGAGGTAAGCGGAAACTCTGGTTCTCTTGACATTTCCTTTCTTGGATTTGTAGACCAAACGGTTTCTTATACCCTAACAAACGGTTCAGCCGACTTGGGAACCGTGACCATGACTGCAGACGCAAATACACTTGCTGAGGTGGTTTTGGTTGGATCCGGAGTCGTTGATTTAGCGGAAGACCGCAAAACGCCTGTAGCCGTATCCACCATTACCGCTGCACAAATCCAGTCTAAAACGGCAGGTAACCGAGAGTTCATGGAATCAATCCAATACACTCCTTCGGTTTATGTTTCAAACCAAGCTGGAGGTTTTGGTGATTCTCAAGTATTCCTTCGTGGTTTTGACCAAGTTAATACTGCCTTCCTTTTGAACGGTCAACCGATCAACGGTATGGAAGATGGACGTATGTACTGGTCAAACTGGTCAGGAATGGCTGATGTCGCTAGTGCTGTTCAGGTACAGCGTGGATTAGGATCTTCTAAACTTGCCATTTCTTCTGTTGGGGGTACGGTAAACATCGTCTCTAAATCTACAGAAAAGCAAGAAGGAGGATTCGTCCGTATGATGGCTGGTAACGACAGTTACTTCAAAGGCACTGTGAGCTACGACACTGGAGTTAGCGATAGTGGTTGGGCTTTTTCTGCCTTAGTTGATCACTGGCAAGCACACAGAAAGTACTCAATCGGTACTGCTGGTCAAGGACAAAACTACTTGTTCTCTGTAGGGTATAAGCCAAATGAGAAGCATACATTCAACCTTCTTTTGACTGGTGCACCTCAATGGCATGATCAAAACTTCTCAGATTCTCTTGAGGATTACAAGGAGCTTGGAGAGAAGCAAAACTCAAATTCAGGATTCCTAGATGGCAGTCGTTACACAGAGCGTCGTAACTACTATCACAAGCCAGTGGCTAACTTGAACTGGGATTTCGACATCAATGAAACAGCTCAACTTTCTACCGTACTTTACGCCTCTTGGGGTCGTGGTGGTGGAACTGGAGGATTTGGTCGTGGCCGTGTACGCGTAGGCGGTGACGGCATGAACCAGGATGAGATCGATTTTGATCAAATCGTGGCAAACAACTCTGCCATTCCTGGAGGATTAGGTTCAGATAACAATGACGGACCTGATTACTACATCCGTAGAGCTTCTGTAAACAATCACAACTGGTACGGGGTACTTTCTAACTTAAACCTCGATGTATCAGAATCTGTTTCGGTTAATTTAGGATTTGATGGCCGTACTTACTACGGAACTCACTTCCGTCAGGTAAATGATCTTCTTGGATTATCTGGTTTCAACAACACTTGGAACACGAACCGTCCAGACGATTATACCATCACAAATACATTCGAGGCTGATCCTTGGGCTGCTTTAACTAATTCAGCTGGAGAAGGAGATCGTTTCTTATATGACTACTCTGAGACCATTAATTACTTCGGTGGTTTTGGTCAGATTGAGTATGCTGCAGACGGATTCTCAGCCTTCTTCCAAGGGGCTGTTTCTGATCAGTCATACCAGAGAGAAGGTCGTTTCGAAGGTCGTTTCGGAGACGGTCTTGGAAAGTCTGAAAAAGTTAACAAAACAGGATACAACTTAAAAGGTGGTTTTGGTGTAGACATTGACAAGGAGAATGCTTTGTTCTTCAATGCAGGATTCTACTCACGTCAACCATTCCTAGACAATATCTTCGCAAACATTCGTGAGTCTAACGTTTTAGCGTTCCCATTTGTTGAGAATGAGGAAATTACAGGTCTAGAAACTGGATACCGTTTCCAGAATGGCGAGTGGAGATTTAACGTAGATGCCTACTACACAGAATGGGGTAACCGTTTTGTAGGTGCTGCTGGACCTGAGCTAGAAAACGATGCTCGTTCATTCTACCGTTTAACCGATGTGACTCAGTTGCATAAAGGGGTTGAATTTGACTTGGAGTATCGTCCAAAAGGCGCTTGCTACTCATTGACTGCTTTCGGTCAGGCGGGTCGCTGGGAATACAGAGGAACCACTCCTTATACCCTAACAAACGATGAGACCAGTGAGATCATCGAAACAGGTGATGTAAACTTGACTGGAGCTCGTGTAGGTAACGCGCCTCAAACTCAAGTTGGTGCTGGATTAAATCTAGACTTAATGAAGAACGTTTACTTAGACTTCGATTGGATTTACAACAAAGACCTTTATGGCTTCGTAGATCCTGAGGATGTTGCTGCAGCAGGTCTTGCTGGAGTAGCTTATCAAAACGAGCGTTTGAACCCTTACAGCCTTTTTGATGGTGGTATGACTTGGAAGTTTAACTTCGGAGATCAGCCAGTAGTGTTCCGTGCAAACGTGTACAACTTATTCAATAATGGATACGTTGGCCAAAGAAATGCATTTGGATACTACCTTGGGGTAAGAAGAACATACAACGCAAGTTTACGTTTGAATTTCTAAATCGTCACTGAGGATTTATAAAAACCGCCTTCTTGTAAGGCGGTTTTTTTTTGCAGTTAATTATCTTTGGTTAACTAAATACGAAAATTATGTACCCAGTCATTCAAATGCTACATTCTTTATTGGCCTATGTTGTATTGGTCCTTTTGACCATAGCGAGCATGAATGCCATAATCGGCATGATTAATAAAGCTGACTTTTCTCTAAGAGATTTTAAACTCACCCTTTGGGCGCTCATCGCGACCCATACTCAAGTCGTCTTGGGTTTGATTCTCTATTTCATTTCACCATTGGGCATTAGGTCATTTAGCTCAAATGGTGCCCAAGTCATGAAAGACGCCACTTTGCGTTTGTTTGCCGTTGAGCACATCAGCGTAATGATTATTGCAGCAGTTCTTTTGACCATTGGCTATGCCAAACAAAAACGCACGGAAGATAGTGCTTCAAAGTTCAGACGAGTGAGTATTTTTTACACCCTTGCTTTCCTATTGGCGTTGAGCCGTATTCCTTGGCAGCAATGGATTAACTAGACTTTCATTATTTCAGCTTCCTTATTGCTGAAAATTTGATCAATTTTTTGGATGTGTTTGTCGGTCATCTCTTGAATGTCTAATTCGAGATTCTTTTTTAAATCTTCAGATAAGTCTAAAGTTTTAAGGTCATTGTTAGCACTCTTGCGCTCATTGCGCACCCGGACCTTGGCGTCCTCGCCCTCTGCCTTGGCCTGTTTAGCCAATTCACGTCGTCGTTCTTCAGTGAGCGGTGGCACATTGATTATCACACTTTCACCATTGTTCATGGGATTGAATCCTAAGTTAGCAGACATTATGCCTTTTTCGATCTCTTGGATGAGCGATTTTTCGAAAGGCTGAATTGAAATGGTCATGCTATCAGGTGTATTGATGTTGGCTACCTGGTTTAGCGGAGTGAGATTGCCGTAGTATTCTACCATTACCCCATTGAGCATGGATGGAGAGGCTTTGCCCGCACGTATGGTGGTGTATTTTTTCTCTAAATGAACCAAAACTTTGCCCATAGATTCTTGGGCTGCGTCAATGATGAATTCTATCTCTTCTTCCATAATAATTCGATTTACTGAGTTTAACGGACGGTTGTGCCAATATGTTCGCCTGACAGGAGTCTTTGTAAATTCCCTGCAGTATTCATGTCAAAAACCACTATTGGCAATTCATTTTCCTGACTCAAAGTGAAAGCAGTTGTGTCCATGACGTTTAATCCGCGCTTTAAGACATCCTCAAAAGAGATGTGGTCAAATTTAGTTGCACTGTCGTCCTTTTCTGGATCACTGGTGTAAATGCCATCCACACGAGTGCCTTTTAAAATTACGTCAGCTTCAATTTCTATAGCACGCAAAACTGCTGCAGAATCGGTCGTAAAATAAGGGTTACCCGTACCACCCCCAAAAATGACGACTCGACCTTTTTCTAGATGGCGTACTGCACGACGACGGATAAAGGGCTCCGCAATCTCATTCATTTTTATGGCACTTTGCAGACGGGTTTGAACCCCTTCATTTTCCAAAGCACTCTGTAGGGCTAAACCATTGATGACCGTGGCGAGCATGCCCATATAATCGCCTTGAACGCGATCCATTCCGCCACTCACTCCTGAAACACCGCGAAAAATATTGCCACCCCCAATGACCAAGGCAACCTGTACTCCGGCCTCTACAGCAGCTTTAATGTCTCGGGCATAAGCCTTGAGACGATCGGGATCAATTCCGTATTGTTGAGCGCCCATTAAGGCTTCTCCAGAGAGTTTGAGTAAGATGCGTTTATAGGTCATGGCTGGCGTTTACACCCACAAAAGTAATTAAAAATTGTGGATGAAAGGGGCATAAAAAAACCGCCAAATGAACACATTTGGCGGTTTTAAATCTCTAGTGATTCTCGCTTAAGCTAATGAAACGCGTTCGAATGAAACTACAGACACTTCGCCTTTACTGGCAACGTATTGCGCCACAGTTTGCTTTTCATCCATAATAAAATTCTGATCTAACAGACATTTCTCCTGGTCTAGGGTTGTGTTGTCTGCGATGAAACGCTCTAGTTTCCCTGGCAAGATTCTATCCCAGATCTGCTCAGGCTTTCCTTCGGCCTTTAATTCAGCTTTGATGGCCTCTTCAGCTTCGGCCAAAACTGCATCACTCAATTGAGCACGAGAAATGAACTGAGGAACATTTTTAAGGGTTTTACCCAAACGTCCTAGTTCGATGTTGTCTTTTTCGATGGCCGCGATTCGGGCTTCTGTTTCAGAAGCGACAAATGCAGGATCAAAGTCTTTGTAAGACAAGGTGGTTGCTCCCATAGAGGCGACCTGCATCGAAATGTTTTTACCGAGCTCGGCAGCACCGTCTACGGCATTTGAAAGACCCACAAGAGCACCGATTTTATTTCCGTGAATGTAGGAACCAACAAATGGAGCCTCGAGGACTTTAAATCCACCGATCTCAATTTTTTCACCAATCACTCCTGTTTGCTCCGTTAATTTTTCTTGAACGTTTGTGTCTTCAAAATCAGCGGCTAAAAATCCTTCCAGTGAATCAGTGCCTAAAGCGACTTCGGCTAGAGCGTGCGCTAGGGCGACAAAATCATCATTTTTGGCCACGAAGTCGGTTTCGCAATTCAAAGAGACGATAACGCCTTTGTTTCCAGCGTCATTGACTTTAGCAATAACGGCGCCTTCACTCGAATCGCGATCTGCCCGTTTTTCAGCAATTTTCTGACCTTTTTTACGCAAAACAGCAATGGCTTGTTCAAAGTCTCCTTCGGCCTCAACCAAAGCTTTTTTACAATCCATCATTCCTGCACCAGTTTTCTTTCTAAGTTCGTTTACCTGAGCGGCTGTAATTTGTGCCATTTTTCTAAAATTTTAGAGAGGCCTCGGTTGGCGACAACCGAGGCAGTTTGTGATTAAAATATCCTTGAAATGTTATTCTTCTTCTGAACTCGCTGGAGCGGCGGCAGCGGTAGCGCTTTTGCGCGGTGCTTTTGCCTCTTCTTTGGCTTCAGCTTTAGCTTCTACTTTGGCCTCTTCTTTAGCTTCAGCCTTTACTTCTTCCTTAGTTTTAGCTTCTACCTTGGCCTCGGTTTTGGCTTCTTTACCTTCGCTTTCTTCCTTGCTAGCGTTGGCTTTGCGCTCTGCTAATCCTTCGATAACCGCATTTGTGACGCTTGTCATGATACTGTCAATGGACTTAGAAGCATCATCGTTTGATGGAATGACGTAGTCAATTGGACGTGGATCACTGTTGGTATCGACCATGGCAAAAATTGGAATGTTTAATTTTTGCGCTTCTTTTACCGCAATGTGCTCACGCGTTGTATCGACGATGAACAAGGCGCCAGGAAGACGACTCATGTCAGAAATTGACCCTAGGTTTTTTTCGAGTTTCGCACGGAGACGATCTACAGCCAGGCGCTCTTTCTTTGAAAGGGTATTGAAGGTTCCGTCTTGCTTCATTCGATCGATGGCAGCCATTTTTTTAACGGCTTTTCGAATGGTGACAAAATTTGTCAACATCCCACCAGGCCAACGCTCAGTAATGTAAGGCATGTCGGCATTTTTTGCTTTTTCAGCGACAATGTCTTTGGCCTGTTTTTTTGTGGCGACAAATAAGATTTTGCGCCCGCTCGCGGCGATTTTCTTGAGTGCTGCACTCGCTTCTTCGATCTTTGCAGCAGTTTTGTAAAGGTTAATGATGTGGATTCCATTGCGCTCCATATAAATGTAAGGCGCCATGTTGGGATTCCATTTGCGTGTAAGGTGTCCAAAGTGAACCCCTGCGTCAAGCAATGCTTTGACTTTTTCGTTGTTTGCCATTTTGTTTTAGTTTACGTTCTGTTTAGATAGCAACCCAAGTAACTTGTGGTTTAGATGCTAAACTAACACACGCCATAATTGATTTTTGGCATTAAAGCGTGTTAACAGCTAATTAATTAATAAATATAGGAACATAGCCATTTCTCAGTTCTGGACCATAAGCCCAGAACCGGAAATGAATTATATTAACGTTTAGAGAATTGGAACTTCTTACGGGCTTTCTTCTGACCGAATTTTTTGCGTTCTACCATTCTCGGGTCACGGGTCAATAGGCCTTCTGGCTTAAGAACCGTTCTGTTTTCTTCATTTAACTCACACATTGCGCGAGAAATGGCAAGACGCACTGCTTCAGCTTGTCCTGTAATTCCTCCACCGTGGACATTAACCTTGATGTCAAATGACTTTTCATTTCCGGTCAACGCCAAAGGCTGCTGCACTTTGTAGCGCAGTGTTGGTGTGGTAAAATAATTATCGAATGCGCGATTATTTATCGTGATGTTTCCTTTTCCTTTAGAAACGTAAACACGAGCTACCGCAGTTTTTCTTCGTCCAATTTTGTGAATCGTTTCCATTAGTTGTTGTCGTTAAGGTTAATTACTCTAGGTTTTTGCGCTTCTTGTCCGTGTTCTGCTCCGGCGTAAACTTTTAGATTACGGAATAAATCCGCACCCAATTTGTTTTTAGGCAACATGCCTTTTACGGCTTTTTCAACAACACGAGCAGGATCTTTAGCGAGCAATTCTTTTGCCGACAACGATCGCTGACCTCCAGGGTATCCTGTGTGGCGAATGTAAGTTTTAGACTCCCATTTCTTTCCAGACAGACTTACCTTGGCGGCATTCGTAATCACTACATTGTCTCCACAGTCTACGTGAGGCGTGTAGTTTGGTTTGTGCTTTCCACGAAGTAGCTTGGCCACTTCACTGGCAAGACGACCCAATGCTTGGCCGTCCGCATCCACCAAAACCCACTCCTTGTTGACGGTGTTTTTGTTGGCAGATACTGTTTTGTAACTTAATGTGTCCATTCAGTTTTTTGTCAAAATGTTAATAATCATTGAATTTCCCTCCTTGGAGGGCCGCAAATGTAAGGGTAATAATTGTAATTACAAACCGCAAATAGCCAAAAGTTTAGGGCCTAGACTCAGGGGGCTAAATCAATGGGCTTCAAGCCAGTTAGCCCCTTGGCCAACATCGACCACCAATGGAACTTCAAGGGAATAGGCGTGTTGCATTTCACGACGCACCATTTGGGTGAGTTTTTCAAGTTCTGGTTTGAAGACATCGAAGACCAATTCATCATGGACCTGTAGCAGCATTTTACTTCTAAAATTTTCTGCTTGAAGTTCTTTGCCAATGCGAATCATGGCGATTTTAATGATGTCTGCAGCACTGCCTTGAATGGGGGCATTTACGGCATTGCGCTCAGCAGCTCCTCGAACGACTGCGTTTCGGCTATTGATGTCTTTGAGATAACGACGTCTTCCAGAAATCGTTTGCACATAGCCGTGATTCCTGGCGAAATTGACCTGGGTGCCGATATAGGCCTTGAGTTTTGGATAAGTGGCGTAATAGGTTTCGATCAATTCTTTGGACTCCGAACGACTTAAATCGGTTTGATTGCTCAGCCCAAAAGCCGAGACTCCGTAAATGATCCCAAAATTCACTGTTTTAGCATGACTTCGTTGTTCACGGGTCACCTGATCTAGAGAAACCCCGAAAACTCTTGCGGCGGTTGAAGCATGAATGTCCTCTCCGCGTTGAAAGGCCTCAATCATGGTTTCCTCTTTGGACAAGGCGGCAATGATGCGTAATTCAATTTGAGAATAATCGGCTGCTAACAAAATATGGTTTTCGTCGCGTGGGACAAAGGCTTTGCGCACCGCACGCCCTCTCTCGGTCCTTATTGGAATATTCTGCAAGTTCGGATTATTACTCGATAAGCGTCCTGTAGCGGCCACAGTTTGCATATAATCGGTATGAACTCGCCCGGTTTGTGCATTCACCACATTGGGCAAAGCATCTACATAGGTGCTTTTGAGTTTAGACAATCCTCTAAAGGCCAAAATATCTCGAATAATTTGATGGTCTTTGGCCAAGTAGGACAGGACGTCCTCAGCAGTCGAGTATTGTCCTGTTTTGGTCTTCTTTGGTTTGTCAACGAGCTTCATTTGCTCAAACAAGACTTCGCCGAGCTGCTTGGGAGAGGCGATGTTAAATTCGCTGCCTGCCTGGGTGTAAATCGATTGTTGTAATCGATCAATGTCTGCAGCGAGTGTTTGGGACAGCCCATTGAGGTATGGTACGTCCAGCTTGATGCCTTCAGATTCCATATCCGCCAAGACACGCAAAAGAGGAAGCTCGATCTCTTCAAATAGTGTTAGCGTATCGGCCTGTTTGAGTTCTTCTAAAAAGTGATTTCTGAGTTGACCGGTGAGGTCAGCCAATTCTCCAGCTAAATCCCGAATTTCTCCATGGGATAAATCCCAAAGAGTCTTTTGGTTTTTCCCCCCTCGACCAATGAGATCCGTCAACAGAATTGGGCGATAATTCAGATAGTTTTCTGCTAAAACTACTGGATCGTGACGCATGTCTGGGTTGATCAAATAATGGGCCAGCATGGTATCGAATAACGGACCTTTGACCTCAATGCCATAGCGCGACAGGGTTTTGATGCTGGACTTGAGGTTTTGACCAATTTTTTCGATTTCGGGATGTTCGAAAAAAGGCCTCAAGGGTTCAAGTTGGGTTTGGGCCGCTTGATGATCTCTGGATAAGGGTAAGACATACCCACTGTTTGCGTCATGACTAAAACCGATAGCGACGATAGAGGCATTCATGGCGTCATCCTGATCGCTCAGCAGATGAACGGCAACTTGAGTTTGTTTTAAAAGTGCTTGGACGAATAAGTCCAGCCCTAACCCCGGCATCAAAATCTGATAATGATGTGCTGTGCTGCTAATATTTTTTCGGCTCGAAGCTGAATCGACTTCATTTTGAACGCTGTCAAACAGTGAGAATTGACCAGAACCGGCAGTCATTTCTGGAGCCTGATCAGAGGCTTTAGCCACTTCTGTAGCCGGTGTTTTTTGACTTTCAGCGGTTTTTGGCGTCTGATTTTGGTCACTTTCTAACGAAAAGGTCTTGATAAAATTTTGGGTCAATCGCCTAAACTCAAGCGTTTCAAACAAAGCCGTAACGGCGGGCACATCTGGCTTTTCCAAAACGAGTTTTTCGGGTTCAAAGGGTACGGGTACATCCAGTAAAATTGTGGCTAATTCTTTTGACAGTCGCCCTAAATCTCCATTTTGCTCAACCCGTTCTTTCATCTTTCCTTTCAGCTCGTGGGTGTTGGCCAAAAGCCCCTCGAGAGAGCCGTATGCCTTGATAAATTTTTTAGCCGTTTTGTCGCCGACCCCAGGCAAGCCAGGGATGTTATCCGCGCTGTCTCCCATCATACCGAGGTAGTCAATGACTTGCTCTGGGCGCTCCACCTCAAACTTTTCTTTAACCTGTTCGACTCCCCAAGTTTCGTATCCACCCCCGAAGACCGGACGGTACATAAAGATGTGTTCCGACACCAGTTGGGCAAAATCCTTATCAGGGGTAACCATATAGGTATCGAAGCCTTCAGACTCGGCTTTTTTTGCCAAGGTCCCTATGATGTCATCGGCCTCGAATCCAGCCTTGACAATTACGGGAATATGCATGGCTTGAAGCAATTGTTCAATGTAGGGAACCGCGATTTTTATGGCCTCTGGAGTCTCGTCGCGATTGGCTTTATATTCGGTGTAGAGTTCTTGTCTGAGTTCGCTTCCGCCTTTATCAAAACACACGGCCAAATACTCTGGCCGCTCGCGTTTAATTACATCCAATGGGGAGTTAGTGAAGCCCAGGATGGCTGAGGTATCAAGCCCTTGGCTATTGATTCTCGGATTCTTAATAAAGGCGTAATACCCACGAAAGATCAGGGCGTAAGCATCAATCAAGAAGAGTCTTTTTTTGTCGGCCATGGACTTTTTTATAGAAGCTCTAAACTACAAAACTTATATAGACTGTTTCAATTCTTAACGGGATTTATTGCCAGAAAAATGAACTGCTGATGCGGCTATTTTTTTGGCTTTTGGATCGCGTAACTAAACTTTGAGGGGTATAAAATGAAAAGCCACCACATGAGTGATGACTTTTCGCCCCAAATTTGATTAACCCCAGAAGGGTCAACCTACTTATATATAGTAAAAG
>WTIY01000221.1 GCA_011525065.1 Flavobacteriales bacterium | reverse complement strand
TATCAATATGACTGTTTGCGAGCCAATAAATCATTGGCTGCATGGGGTATTGAGGGTCGTGTTCCATTTTTGGATAAAGAATTTATGGATGTTGCCATGAGCATTAACCCGAAAGACAAGATGATTTCAGAGGATCGGATGGAGAAGTGGGTATTGCGCAAGGCTTTTGAATCCTATTTGCCGGCTCAAGTTGCTTGGCGACAAAAGGAACAGTTTAGCGATGGCGTCGGCTATGATTGGATCGATAGCTTAAAGGAGGTCGTAGAACGTGAGGTCAGCGATCAAGACATGAATGTGGCGCATCATAGATTCCCTATTCAACCGCCACAGACCAAAGAGGAATATTACTATCGCAGCATTTTTGAGGAACATTTTCCCTCTGAGACGGCCGCCCTCACGGTGCCTTCAGAGCCCTCAGTGGCATGCAGTACCCCAACGGCATTAGCTTGGGATGCCTCTTTCAAAAATATGATTGAGCCTTCGGGTCGGGCCATTGGCAATGTCCATAACGATGCTTATTCATGATGTCTTGAGGTGTCTGTTAAATTGGAAATCTTGATTGATTTCAATGAGTGGATACTACTTTATTGATAAGTCAAAAAAAAGAGGCTTTACACAGAAAGCCTCTTTTTTAATACACTTAAAATTACGTTTAGAATTCTCTCTGACGTTTACCCGGATAGGCGATTTCACCGTGCTCTGAAATGTCAAGACCAGCGAGTTCTTCTTTTTCTGAGACACGAAGTCCAACAGTTTTCTTGAGGACCAGCAGGAAGACATAAGATAAAACGATGGCCCAAAAGGCGTAGGCTAGGACGCCTATAGCCTGTGCTCCAAGCTGTGCGGCGCCTCCACCATTGAATAAACCAATTCCAGTATCGCCATCAACGCCCCAAAGACCTATAACGAGAGTCCCCCAGGCGCCAGCGACGCCATGTACAGAAATCGCTCCGACAGCATCATCAATTTTCATAGTTCGCTCAATAAATCCAATAGAGAAAACTACAAGTAGCCCCCCAATCAGTCCCGCGAGTACCGCTCCATTTTCTGTCATATTGCCACAGCCAGCAGTGATGCTCACCAGGCCAGCAAGTGCTCCGTTTAGGGTCATGCTAAGACTAGGTTTGCCATTTTTAATCCATGTAAATAACAAAGCTCCTAAGGCTCCAGCTGCAGCGGCGAGGTTTGTTACTAACACCACTTGTGATGCCCCCACTGCGTCATCACCACCCCATGCAAGTTGAGATCCGCCATTAAATCCAAACCATCCTAGCCATAAAATGAAAACACCCATTGTGGCATACATCTGGTTGTGACCGTGCATGACGTTTGGTTTACCGTCCAGGAATTTACCAATTCTTGGGCCAACCATCCAGGCAGCGACAAGAGCAGCCCATCCTCCAACGGAGTGGACAATGGATGAGCCAGCAAAATCAATAAATTCTGCAGGCATATAATCAGTATTATTTAACCACCCGCCGTTCCATTCCCAGCCTCCGGCAATTGGGTAGATAAATGCGGTCATTACGATACTAAATATCGCGTAGGTGGTGTATTTGGTCCGTCCTGCAATAGCTCCTGAAACGATTGTTGCAGCTGTTGCGGCAAACACAGTTTGGAAAAACAGATCCGCTGCTCCTTGAGAGAAGGTAAATCCGCCAAAGTGAAAAAATCCACCGCTTTGATCGGCACCATACATTAAGGAATAGCCGATAAACCAGAAGGCCAATGACCCCACGGCAATGTCTAAGAAATTTTTCATTGCAATATTGACTGCGTTTTTTGAGTCAGTCATTCCGGATTCAACCAGAAAAAAGCCAGCCTGCATGAAGAACACTAAGATTCCAGAGATTAACATCCAAAGCATTCCCATGTCGCCTTCGATCGCAGCAGTGTCTTGGCTTGCTAGGAGTAAGGGTAAGTTTAATAAATTCATAGTATTAGTTTTTTGGTTTAATTAGAAGTTAAAATGAATAAATCGCAGCCAGAGTTACTGCTGAGAGTTTGTCAGCCGCCATGCCATCTTTGTCTAGATACGGCATGGAATTACTCCAAGTATCCAGTCTGAGCTCAGGCTTGATAATTAGGTTGCCGTCAACCACATAGCTCCCTGTTAGCGTAAAGGCGACGACACTTGGGTCATCACTTTCTTCCTCTGCAGTTCCGTGCAGACCAAAATATTCGCCTCTCAGACCAACAGCGAATGCCTCACTAAGACTGTATTGAGGATATAGGGCAGCTCCATAAAATCCTGAGCCATCGTTATCATTGTAGGCGGCATTGATTCCTAAATAAAAAGAGTCTAACAAATCAAACCCACCTGTGTAATCGACTTCAAATCCAAGTCCGCCCTCAAGACCGCTGTCGGAGTATACGTTGATGTACTGGCCGTAAAGCCCCAATTGTGCGCCAAGCGCATATTCTCCTGTGGTAGAGACGTCATTAGTATCCCATGGATTAGTGACTGCGAGCATTAAGCTCACGTCTTCGGAAAAGGCGAAATCTGCCTTGAGACCGACGTGAGAAAATGGACCATTTGAAAATAAATAGGAGCAGCTATAATTAAAGTTGGCCGCTGGGGCAATGACTTCATACCCCAGGAAGGTATTCCATCGTCCAAAGGTTAAGGTCGCTTTTTCCGTCACGTTCCAATAAACGTAGGCTTGATTCACAATTCCGTCTACGATGTCCGTATTGAATGTGGCACCTGCGCCACGAGGACCAGTAACAAGGTCCAGAACAACTCCCGTTTTTTCTCCTTCATAGCTGGCAATGATGTTCCCCATACCTATGGCAAAACCAGCTTGTTCAGCGAATGCTGTGCCGAAAGAAGATCCTGAATCCGCTGGGGCAGAAAAGTAGTTCTGCGCATAAGCATCTACGCTACCACTTATGGT
>WTIY01000099.1 GCA_011525065.1 Flavobacteriales bacterium | reverse complement strand
GACGCAGTACACTGTGATCCCCAGGGGAGATACTCAATTTAAGGAGGGTGATCAAGTTTATTTCATTACCACTGAAGAGGGTGTGGATGAAATTTTCAAGTTAACCGGAAAAGTCCGTGATGAGATTAAAGACGTTATGATCTTGGGGGGAAGCAATATCGGTTGTAAAACCGCCCATGACCTCTGTGCCAATAAATTCAATGTGAAACTCATTGAAAACGACAAAGACAAGGCCTTTGAAATTGCAGATGACTTACCTAACTGCTTGGTTATTAATGGCGATGGAAGAAATGTGGAATTACTTCAAGAGGAAGCAATTATTGATATGGACGCCTTCATTGCCGTTACTGGCAATAGCGAAACGAACATTATGTCATGTTTAGTGGCGAAGTCTAAGGGTGTAAAAAAGACCATCGCCCTGGTCGAAAATATGGATTATTTTCAATTGTCTCATTCCATTGGTATCGATACCCTAATCAACAAAAAGCTTTTGGCGGCCAATCATATTTTTAGACACATACGACAAGGGGATGTTGTGGCCATGACCCGTCTGAATAATATGAATGTAGAATTGCTTGAATTTGTCGTTTCTGCATCTTCTAAAGTATGTGATGAGCACATCAGGAATCTTGATTTTCCGCGTTCTGCCATTATCGGAGGTGTGGTGCGCAATGGGAAAGGATTAATTCCCTTGGGCGACTTTAAAATTTCAAGTGGTGATCGCGTGGTAGTCTGTTGTATGCCACAATCCATAAAGAAAGTCGAAAATCTGTTCATTTAATGGCTGGGCTGTCTAAAATAAATCTCAAGCTGATCGGACATCTGATCGGTTTGCTTTTTTGCGTTAATGGAGGATTTATGTTTGTCGCTACTCTGAGCAGTTATTTCTTTCAGGACGGTGTATTTAATGGAATGCTTCAAGCCAGCGCATTGGCAGTATCCTTGGGTGCATTAATTATGTGGATCACGCGGAATCATTGTAAAGAAATTCAAAAAAAAGAGGGTTATATCATTGTTGCGTTCGGTTGGTTTTTTATGGCTTTGATCGGGACCTTACCTTATTTGTTGACCTCGGCGATTCCCAATTTTACTGATGCGTTTTTTGAAACCATGAGTGGATTTACCACTACGGGAGCCAGTATTTTGAACGATGTTGAAGCCCTACCTGAGGGGGTTTTGTTATGGCGCAGTATAACCCATTGGATTGGTGGTATGGGAATTATTGTTTTGGCTATTGCCATATTGCCCTTATTGGGAATTGGTGGCATGCAGCTTTTTGCCGCTGAAGCACCAGGTCCAAGTGGCGATAAGTTACACCCTAGAATTACAGACACAGCAAAACGCTTATGGTACATTTATGTGGGTTATACCTTAGCTGAAGCTATATTGCTTTGGACAGCAGGGATGAGCCTTTTTGATGCGATAAACCACTCTTTAAGCACCTTGAGCACTGGGGGGTTCTCAACGAAAAATAACAGTATTGCCCATTGGAATGATCAGCCTATAATCCAATACATCATAATGTTGTTTATGTTCTTGGCCGGGACCAACTTCGTTTTGAGTTATTTTGCCTTTAAACGGCGTTTTTCGAAGATTTTCAGGGATGAGGAGTTCAAGCTGTATTTGATTTTTATCGTCGGATTGACGGCCATTGCAACATTTTTTATCTATCAATACGCCAATCCGCAGAGCAGCAGCATTCATCACCCCATGGTCTATGGACCTTTTGAGAGTGCCCTTAGACATGGATTGTTCCAAGTACTGGCGGTAGTCACGACAACGGGTTTTGTGTCGGCTGATTTTACGGCATGGACGCCATTTTTGACAATCTTTTTCTTTGGTTTAATGTTTCTGGGTGGTTCTGCCGGTTCGACCGCAGGCGGCATAAAAATCGTGCGACATTTAATCATGATTAAAAATGGGGTCATGGAGTTTAAACGGACCCTGCACCCGAATGCCATATTGCCGGTGCGCTATAACAGCAAAGCGGTTGGACAACCTATTGTGTTTAATGTACTCGGCTTTTTTATCCTCTATATGCTTTCTTTTATTGTCGGCGTTTTGGTCTTCTCTGCTTTGGGTTTGAATTTTGAGACTGCCCTAGGAGGCGCTGCGTCTACTTTGGGTAACGTTGGTCCGGCCATTGGTGACTTGGGACCTGCCATGAATTATCAAGCACTGGGGTCAGGAGCAAAATGGTGGGCGAGTTTTTTGATGCTTATCGGTCGATTGGAACTGTTTACGGTTTTGATCTTATTCACCCCTTTCTTCTGGAGAAATCGTTAGGCAGATCTCTAGGCCGCTTTTATTCTTTTTGATTGTCGTTGACCTCTTTTGAATTATGAGCCTCTTTTGGAGGGTTGTTGACCTCATTCAGGCCGGTTATTTCGATTTCGACCCTTCGGTCGAATTCATCGCCTTGACCCAGAGGATATTTGTAGGCCATTCCCATGAATCGCATGCGTTTACGACTGATGCCTTTTTTTAGCAAATACAAATACACCGATCGTGCTCGGGCGTATGATAAATCCTGTTGTCCTGTTCGGGTATTGATTACATCCATTGCTGGTCGCTCAGGATCGCCGCAACAAATGTGTCCCATGATTTTGAATTTTAGGCCTCTATGAAGATTCAGTAAGCCAACCAATTGTTCCAGAACCTCCTTACTTTCATCCATAATGACGTCTTGGTCCGGGTAGAATAAAATACCTTCGAGGGCGATTTTCTCACCGATTTTGGGCATGGCGAATCGGGCCTCTAAATTGGGAATTGAATCTGATGTTTGCGGTTGCTCTCTTATTTCACCAATTTCTGCAACGTGCATGCTTTTGGGATGAAAGATGATTTCAACCCTGCGGTTTGCCGCGGCATCACTCTCGAGAGGCCCTTTGCCGATACT
>WTIY01000036.1 GCA_011525065.1 Flavobacteriales bacterium | reverse complement strand
GAATAGATAACTGACCAAATCAATTTTTGCAAACTTTTTGTACTGAGACAATCCATTGATAACCCCATTGAACACGCGCTGAAGACTGATGGCAGGAACCACCAGTGCAATAAGGCTAACCAAAAACCCATAACGCTGGGTTCCAAATAAATAAAGACTCAAATCCTCTTGCCAAATCAGCAAAACAAGACCGCTGACAAAACTACCGATGAGCGTAAACACAAAAGTTGTTGAAAAAAGACGGGCTAATTTTTCTCGGTCCTCCTGATACTCAGAAATATACTTTACAATCCCATTGAATATACCCAGAGAAGTAAAGGAGGTTAGCAACTGAATCAAACTGCGCAACTGGCCCTGTAAAAAGATACCAGATTCCCCAAAGTTTTCTGCGATAACACGTCTTATAAACAAGGAGATGACCTGTCTGGTCAAAATAACCGGAGCATTAAGCGAGGTCATTTTTAGCAGAACATTGCCCTTTATAAAACTCGGTAATTTCAAAGCTCAAACGAATTTAATGCCTGAATCACTCGGTCCACTTCCTGGTCGGTCATGACTGGACTCATGGGAAGACTCAATACGGTTTCATGCAGTCGCTCCGTCTTAGGAAATTCAAAATGAGATAACTCACTGAGTCCCTCCTGCCGATGTGGTGGCACAGGATAATGAATAGAAGTTCCAATTCCTGCTGTCGCTAAATGCGCTTTTAATTTCTCACGATCCTCGCATTGTGCCACGAATAAATGATAGACATGGCTGCCGTCAAAGTTTGGTCTTGGCAGCACTATTTTGGGATTGTGGACCTGGTCATGGTAACGTTGAGCAATGGCAATTCTTCGGGCGTTGTCCCGATCTAAATCTTTGAGCTTGATGGCGAGAAAAGCAGCTTGTAACTCGTCCAATCGAGAATTGAATCCACTGTACTTATTGTAGTATTTTTGGCCAGAACCATAGTTGCGTAAATAGGCAATGCATTGTGCTAATTCGGGGTCGTTCGTTGTGACGGCACCGCCATCACCTAGGGCTCCGAGATTCTTTGTGGGATAAAAACTAAAGGCCGCAGCATGGGCCAGATTACCTGCTCTTTTACCATGAACACCGACAGCGCCATGAGCTTGAGCCGCGTCTTCGATCACTAACCATCCCCGCTCTTGGGCCAAAACCCAAATCGCTTCCATGGGCGACACATCACCATAGAGATGAGTCGGCAACAAGGCTTTTATGTCCGGATCATTTACTGCGTTCAATGCATCAAGGTCGAAATTAAAGGTCTTTGGATCGACCTCGAGCAAAACAGGAACAAGCCCCGCCTGCTTCACCGCCAAAACCGTGGCGACATAACTATGGGCACAAATCAGCACTTTATCCCCATCCTTTAACTTACCGTGAATTTTATACCCTTCAAAAATTAATCTAAGCGCGTCCAGACCATTACCTACACCAATGCAGTACTGAGTGCCACAATATTGAGCATAATCCTTTTCAAAGCCACTGAGCGAATCCCCGAGGATCATTTGGCCCCGCTCCATAAATTTTTCAAAGGCCTCAGCAAATTGACCTTGGTACCGCTTATTGATACTGTTTAAATCTAAATATGGAATCACTTGAGATTGAGTTTAAGGTCGTTATGATTTTTCGTCTCTAGGGCGTACTGATTAATGGTGATGCAACGCGCGCCACAAGATTGCTTCCAAAAGAGTAAACCAGAGTTTAGTAAGGCCCCATTTTGTTCACTTGAGGTATTAAAGTCAAAATAGCGCCGTCCTTTTGCAAAGTGATCAATAATGTAATTATAGGCCAAATCTATACTGCCGAGTTTATTTTTGTCGTCATTGCCCATGACGTATTGCGGATGCACTACGGTAGGGGTTAAAAAAACCGTAGTCCCCGCCACTAACTTCCCCTGATGATAGACAGATACTTGTTTGATGTTGTCTGGGAATCGCTCTGCCAAAAGCTCAATTTCAGCCAGGGAGTGTACCGGATGTGTTTTGTGTTTGTGAGCCAATCCAGGGGTAAGAATTTCCTGCCAAAAAGCAGAAAAATTATTGTCACAAACCACCTTAAGATCGTGCCTTTTCGCCCGATTCAAACCCTCTCGTCTGTTTTTTTCAAACCCCAGTGCTTCATCGTAATCGATTACCATAGCCACATCTTTCTTGATACAATTTGCTCCGGCCAGATGAAAAAAATAGTCCAGTTCATCCGAAGGGAGTTGGGCGTAAATGCGCGGGATCTCCTTGATTACCAAATTCTTTATGCCTTGAAGGTCTGCGTAGGCCAAAACCTTTTGAAAACAATCAAATGCCTCATTAAATTTTATCTTTTTTGCCCAAACGAATCCGCCGTAGGTCAACCCTTGGTGGGCATACATGGTGTCTTTAAGTACATGAGCAGGAACTACGACTAGAAGTCTTTGATCGTCATAAACCATGAGCGAATGATCGTCAAAGCGGTCCTTGTGATAATCCATAAATCCGCGCTTGAGGATGAAGGTTCCATTTTTGGATTCACCGATAAAGGCATCCCAAGCGTCTTGGTCTGTTGCGGTGTATCGTTTGACCTGAATCATGGTTCTATTTTTTTACAGTCGATTTGTCCTTGGGCATCAATGTATTGATAAACACCCTTAAACCCATTATCCTTTAAGATGACAAAACTGTTATCTGGTTCGAGAAAATCTTTAAAGGACTGATTTTGACTTAAGTGTGCAAAGAGTAAACGAAAGACATTGACAGATGTTGTAAAATCTATGGATTCCTCAGGCATCAAGTCATCAGGCCATTTAATGGACAATTGACTGCTAAATATAGAATAAATTAAATCTCTATCCTGGGTTTTGGTATAGATTTGATTGGTGTACTCAAAGCCCACGAAACCACCGTGATCGGCTAAAATTAGAATTAAAGCCCCGGGGTCGCGCTGGGTAATGAGCTCAATTAGCGCTTTGGTGGTCTGTTGGCCACGTTCCATACTCTCAAGCCATAAATCCCTTTCGCCTGCCACCCCTAAAGACATCTCTTTTCTGCCATGGATATGCCCGGGGTTAAAATATTCGATAAAATAAAATTGAGGGGCATCAGTCATTTGACCCTCAGAATTTTCTGGGTCACCATTCTGCCAAAGATCCAGACGCTCACGCAAGTCATCGGTCACTGACGCCCTTTTATTGAACCCTTGGCTCAAATAACCAATCTCCTTTGGACTGAAATTAGCTGTGTCAAATCCTAATTCTGGATGATTTACCGTAAGGTAAGGCGCCACCGAAATCAAATGAGTCTGGTAGCCATTGTTGCTCAAAACATTTAATACGTGATTCTCAGAAACAATGCTCTCACGGGCATCCAGGGCCTCACTAAAGCTGTTGCCGTGATTGTAATAATGGTGTTTCATCATCAGTAGCGCACTGTTCGAGGACAAGGTCGAGGCATAATTGCTACGAAAATTGTCGTAATGCGTGAAGCCTTTATGATTGAGGTATTGCCTAAAACTGCTGTCCTGATACTTGTAGTGACCCCGACTTAGTTCACTGAAATTCACCAAACCATCTGGCTGGAGCAGATAAATATTGGGCTTTTGCAAAAGAGCAACTTGATCAATTTGGTCCGGTAATTTTTTCCAATCTTCAGAAAGGGTCAAATTACCGTAAATCTGACCGCTGAGTGGCACCAGTGCCAAAAAAGCCACAATTCCCTGTAACATCATAATTTTACGATGATACTTTTTAAAAAAATAGGCGTAAACCAGAGCGAATATTATGATGCCCAAAGTGATTTTGCGGTGCGGGGCCTCAAGCAGGGTCGCTTTCAGACAATATAAGAACCAACCAATTCCAAAAAAAGCGAGCCAAAAACTCCGCCAATGTACTCCGAAAAACCGCTGAATCACTTCTCCTGTGACTTTGGCCACGAGCATAGGTAAAATCAGGAAAAATCCGATAAAAAACCAAAAATGACCCCATGAATTGACCAAACTGTAGTTATTGCCCGCGTAAAACAACATGGGATATGTACCGGCAAAAAATCCAACCAGCCACGGGTTCAACTTAGAATTTGTATGGGCTAGATCGCTCTTAAACATAAAGGTCTATGATCTGGTTTTCATCAAATACAGAATGCGTTTACTGCCTGGAATCTCAACCTGTTCAAGGGTCTCAAAATACTGGGCAAATGCCGACTCAAAATCCTCCTGATGGTAATGATCAAAATGATTGATGAACTCTCTTTTACGTTGCAACAGGGAATCTACCCAACTGTCCTTACGTTTGGGAAACTCAATGATCAATAGCGGTGATAGACCGGCAAAAAAACGCGCCGAGTCTTCAAAAGGCACATTACCAGACAAGGTCATGTGGTGAATCACGGCCAGGGCTAATACAACTTCTGGACCCCATTTACTCAATCGGTTGAGGATGGGCGAGCGCTCTTGATTGACCCATCCAATCCCTGGACTGGGCTGTGCGACGTCAAACCAAAGCGGCAATATATTGTGTTCTTTGTTGGCCTTAACCTGAGCGTAATTTAAGGCCACGGCATTGTGATCAATGTCCGCGACCACTGCCAAATCCAAATCCTCAGACAAGGCCCTTACAAAGGTGCCATCATTGCCTCCAACATCCAAAACCTTTTTCAAAGCACGCTGGCTGATCCAATGATCAATCTGCTGTTTTTTAAAGCTGAAGGCCTCCGGTTGATAATTCGTTTTATTGTAATAATCTCCCCACTCAGTTTGCTGTTTGAGCTCGAGCCCATCGATGTAGTCATAGAGTGAACGAATCATGTTACTCAAGGCTTTTTTGCTCAAATGCATTTTGCGAGATTTCGGCTTGTATTCATCATTGTGTTTGGCCTCTAATTTGGCCAATAAATGAATGTTTGTATACAAGGTTGGACTCAATTTAGTCCGTTTTGGCAACAGTGAAGCGACTAAGGAAACAGGAATGCCATCAATGTGATTTTGCATCATCTTTAAAACCTCAGCCCCGTGATAATGCGCCAAAACTAGGGGCGATAAAAAATGCATCACAAATTGCTTGTACGCGCGCCACGGTTGATCCTTTTGATAAAAATCAAAAGATAGGGTATCAATGAAAATTGCTCGTCCTTTGTAAAAGGTTACATTATAGGCCGAAGCATCCTTGAGCGAAAATCCACGTTCAAGGGCATAGTTTTGCAATTTTAAGGTCAGAAGCGCCGCCTGTTTAAATTGATCAAAACTCCATTCATAGGGGTAAGTCATCAGGTCGAGCTGGTCGGGCTTTAAAACGATTCGCTCTGGAGTCTGCTCCTCTTCTACGTGCGGAATGAGCATTTTGGCCTTGAACAATGGGGCGAAAAAATCATTGTCACAAAGCGCCTGGTAAACCGGGAAATAAATGGGGTTGATTGCTCTTTTTACTGTTCCACCGTCTTCAAAAATAAAACCTGACGGATCGCGAAAAGAGGCTTCATGTCTATGAGCTTTGCTCTTCATTGGGTTGTTTTTCGTCCTGCTCAAATTCCATGGCATCAATGCCATCCTCTTGAGGCTTGGTTAGACCAAAAAACGACTTCACCTTGTACATCAAGTTTTTTGAAAACAGAATAATCCCTGCAGCCGCAGCGACAATGGCTTGAACTAACATGGCGCCCAAACCTGGGTCAAAGTAAAGAAACATCATTGAAAAATAGCCCATCAACACTTTTTTTAGTCCTTAGCACAAATTAAATAAAAATGCACCACTTGGCCACCCTAATCCCTCTAAAGTTTAGCCGGTCACTAAGCTTTACTGCGCTTTCGATCAACTTCTTTGAGCAAAATCTTACGCAATCGCAAATGATTTGGGGTCACCTCTACGTATTCGTCCTTTTGAATGTATTCTAAAGCCTCTTCAAGTGAGAATTTTATGGCTGGAACGATCCGCGCTTTATCATCCGCACCGGCTGAACGCACATTGGTCAACTTTTTAGTCTTAGTCACATTGATCACCATATCGTCTTGTCGCGAATTCTCACCGATGACTTGACCTTCGTAAATTTCTTCTCCCGGGTCAATAAAAAAGCGCCCACGCTCCTGCAGTTTGTCAATGGAATAAGGGATGGCGGTGCCGTTTTCCATGGAAACCATACTTCCATTTAAACGTTCAGGTATGCCCCCTTTCATGGGTTGGTATTCTAAAAATCGATGGGTCATGATGGCCTCCCCAGCCGTCGCTGTCAGAAGTTGATTTCTCAAACCGATAATTCCTCTTGACGGGATCAAAAAGGTACACACCATGCGATCGCCTTTGGCTTCCATGCTTTGCATCTCACCTTTGCGGATGGTGACCATGTCAATGGCACGGCCACTGACCTCTTCTGGCAGGTCAATGGTCAATTCCTCCACAGGTTCGCAACGCTGGCCGTTAATTTCTTTGACAATGACTTGGGGCTGACCAATCTGTAACTCATAGCCCTCCCTCCTCATGGTTTCAATAAGTACCGAAAGATGCAAAACCCCGCGGCCAAAAACCATGAATTTATCGGCACTATCGGTTTCCTGAACCCTCAACGCTAAGTTTTTTTCCAGTTCGCGATTTAAGCGTTCCTTTATGTGTCTTGAGGTCACAAATTTTCCGTCCTTACCAAAAAATGGAGAATCATTGATGGTAAATAACATGCTCATGGTCGGTTCGTCTATAGCAATAGTCGCTAATGCCTCAGGCTGTTCAAAATCTCCAATACAGTCCCCAATGTCAAATCCTTCCAGCCCCACGAGCGCACAAATATCGCCGGCAGCTACCTCAGTGACCTTTTTTCGGCCCAAACCTTCAAAGGTGAATAATTCTTTTATGCGGCTTTTCACAATGGCCCCGTCGCGCTTAATCAAGGATACATTCATTTGCTCTTTGAGGAAGCCTCGCTGTAATCGACCAATCGCGATTCGACCAGTAAATGACGAATAGTCTAAAGAAGTAATGAGCATTTGGGTGGTTCCCGTTTCGATTTGTGGTGACGGTATATGCTCAAGGACCATATCCAGTAGCGGGGCAATGGAATCGGTGGGTTTGTTCCAATCCAGACTCATCCAATTATGTTTGGCCGAACCATAAACAGTGGGAAAATCCAATTGCCATTCTTCAGCTCCTAAGTCAAACATTAAATCGAATACCGCTTCATGCACCTCATCAGGAGTACAATTTTCTTTATCCACTTTATTGATCACCACACAAGGTTTTTTTCCCAGTGAAATTGCCTTTTGCAGCACAAATCGTGTTTGCGGCATTGGACCTTCAAAAGCATCTACCAAAAGCAGTACCCCATCAGCCATATTGAGCACCCGTTCGACTTCACCGCCAAAATCGGCGTGACCCGGGGTGTCAATGATGTTGATTTTGGTGTCTTTATAGATCACAGAAACATTCTTGGAAGTGATGGTGATCCCACGCTCACGTTCCAAATCATTGTTGTCTAAAATGAGCTCACCGGTCTTCTCATGAGCCTGAAAAAGACTACAATGGTGTAATATTTTGTCAACCAATGTGGTCTTTCCATGGTCGACGTGCGCGATGATGGCGATGTTTTTAATGTTCATGTCCTGGGTTAAAAGCGGCCCAAAAGTACTGTTATTTAGTCAATAAAGCGTGAAGACCTGATTTTATTTTGGTCGGCTCGAACTAATTATTGACTCGGGCTGAGTGATAAAAGATGTATCTTTGCCTTGAAAATTTAACTCATGGAATTGACGCAAATCCCGAAGATCAAACACACGGACAGCAACAACTTTTTTCTCTTGGCCGGACCCTGTGCCATAGAGGGATACGATATGGCCATGCACATCGCTGAAGAAATCAGCCAAATCAGTGACCGCTTATCCATTCCCTTTATTTTCAAAGGGAGTTTTAAAAAAGCGAACCGCAGTCGACTGGACAGCTTCACGGGCATAGGTGATGTAGAGGCCCTAGAAATACTAAAATCAGTGGGCGAGCGATTTGACTTACCTACAGTAACGGACATTCATCAAGAAAGTGATGCTGCCTTAGCGGCTCAGTATGTCGATGTTCTTCAAATTCCAGCCTTTTTAGTGAGACAAACCGACCTTTTAGTGGCTGCGGCCAAAACCGGAAAGGCAGTGAACTTGAAAAAGGGGCAATTTATGAGTCCAGAAAGCATGAGCCATGCCGTTACTAAGGTCAAAGAATCTGGTAATAAGCAGGTGATGGTCACCGACAGAGGGAGCATGTTTGGCTACCAAGATCTAATCGTCGATTTTAGAGGCATTCCTACCATGAAATCTTATGCCCCAACAGTTTTGGATGTGACACATAGTCTTCAGCAACCCAACCAGAATACTGGGGTAACCGGAGGAAGACCAGAAATGATTGAAACCATTGCTCGGGCAGGAATCGCTTCGGGGGCGGACGGACTATTTATCGAAACTCATTTTAATCCAACCCAGGCAAAAAGCGATGGAGCCAATATGTTGGATTTGAAAAATCTCCCGGATCTACTGACTAAATTGGTGGCCATTCGTCAAACCATCAATAATTTCTAAGAAACTGAATGTAGTCAGGTGCAACTGCACCGTTTTTAGCCATCAGGAACGGGCTAAGGCAGGGGCTTAAACTCCCATTAAATAGTATTGCAAATAACTGAATCGAGGGGTCAATCGCCCCATACCGTCGGTAATCTGAGCACGGGCCAACACACCTTCTGCATCACCATCAAAAAACGAAGGGGCAATGTTTTCCAAAAATTGCTCGCCAAAACCATGGCTGGCATCTCGTGGCAATTCGCAAGGCAAATTATCGACTGCCATAACCGCAATGGCCTTTGAATCCATATAATCACACTCACTGTGGGTCATAGGATCATAACCGTAAAAGGGCTCTGCAATGGTCGAAGGCCTTAAGGTGCAGGCAATGGGACCGTCTATATCACATGAAATATCAGCAACCACATGTAGTCGGCAATTCTTGTGCTTCAAGGCTGATCTGGTTAGAATAATTGGAGCTCCATTGGCGTAGAAATGTCCAGCGATAAACAAATCTATGACCTTGGTAAAGCGATCAAAATTTCCTTCAAATCGCTCTGGATACTCATAAAATTCAAAACGATCGAAGGTCTTACCTGCCTTGTTTTTGTTATAGTCTGATACATCCAATACGGCATAACTTGGTTGATCCAGCTCTTGGGTCAACAACTCATTTGGCGTTACCCGATTTAAGCCCAGAAGAGTGATAATTTCTTGAGCGCCAGAGGCCACTCGACCGCTGCCGGTAATAACTGTTTTAAAATTATCAGGTAAGGTGACTTTAGACAAAGCAATTTTTACAGCTTCATAGTCGTATAAATCGTCTACTTTAGGTAATTCAAATGACCTTGATTTAAGACCGAATAGTCTAAAACCATTGTAGGCTCCGACAATTCCAGCATAACGACCAAAGCCAATAAGTCTTTGGCCGGATTCGTTGATGAAGGTTTCATGATCGTATAAAGCAATCCTTTTAGCGCTTATGGCCTGAAGCAATCCCTGATTATAGGGTTGTTTTTTAATGGTATGGCTAAAAAACACGTAAGATTTATTGTCCACTAGAGCACTTACCGGGACTTCCTTTACACCAATAAATACATCGGCAAAAGAGACATCGTCAAGAACCTCAATTCCCTTTTCACGATATTGATCATCGGGAAAAATTCTGATGTCTGATGCTTCAACAACCAGGCGCGCTTCAGGGTAGAGCGACACAAACGCAGCGCATTGGTCAGGAGTCATTACCACGCGTTTGTCTGGAGGCGTTTTTCGCTCTCTAATTAAGGCCAATGTAAATGACATATCGATTGGTTAGGGTTGATTTGCCAATACAAAGATAGCTTTTTCGCTTATCTTTGTCCCTAATAATTCCGTAGTTCCATGGGGTTATGACAAAATATCGATTAGGGGCCGACTGGTTTTGACAGCGGGTTTCATTAATCGGTAAGCATGCCGAGCGCTGGGATACAGCTCGTTAATCTCATGTTTCAATCTTTTTTAAACGGCGAGAATAATTACGCCCTAGCTGCATAATCTGAATTATAGTAAGATGTGCCTCGGCCCGCCAGGCGGGCAAGCAGGAAGTCACTCAAAAGCCTTGGTTTGCGGCATTTGATTCAGTGGCTTCGTTAAAGTAAACCTAGCCAGGTTAGTGCTTTGATGACCGGGTGAAAATCAATTAAAGCTAAGTCATGAGCAGGCCGTTTTCAGCCAGTAAATGAACGAAAATCCAAATGAAAACTAAGCATGTAGAAAGCCCTTTAACGGCACGTTTGGACGGGAGTTCGACTCTCCCCGGCTCCACAAAAGACAAGATACAAATGATGAGCGGCCAATGGTTTCATTGGCCGCTCTTGCTATTCTGTAGGCCCGTCCCAGGCGGTAATGCCGCCCAATAAATTATAGGTATTTTTAATTCCGCTAGCGTTCATAAGCAAGCAAGCTTGGGCACTTCGCCCGCCTGAGCGGCAGTAGACATAATAATTTTTATTAGGATCCATGGCTTGAATTTGGCTCATAAATTCACTACTATACTGTATGTTACACTGTATGGCACCAGGAATTTTACCCTCTTCTAATTCCATATCACTACGGACGTCAACGATTATTGCTTGAGGGTCTTTGGCCATTTGGTCGGCCCAATCTGATGGATTTAATTC
>WTIY01000072.1 GCA_011525065.1 Flavobacteriales bacterium | reverse complement strand
GTATGGGCTTGGGCGTATCCTGTGCTAAATTGCGCTCTTGAAGAATTCGCAACAATTTCGTCAAGGGTTCTTTTTCTTGAAGGTCTCTTAAATTAGGCGTGTTGGGCGAGCTGACGTTGACCACAAAGTAATCGACCAGTTCAAAAAGTGCCTCAAAACAAGAGTAATAATCTGAAACGGCCTGGTCGTTAGGCGTGACTTTATTTTTACCGATGTTACCCCCAATAAGAACACGACCCTTGTTCCTGCGCAGCTTACTCACTGCATGATCCACTCCTTTATTGTTGAACCCCATTCGATTGATTACCCCCTGGTCGTCTGTAAGTCGGAACAATCTTTTTTTGGGATTTCCCTCTTGTGGTTTAGGAGTTACCGTCCCAATCTCAATAAATCCAAAGCCAAAGTTCGCCAGTTCTCGATAGGCCAAAGCATCTTTGTCAAAACCCGCTGCTAAACCCACGGGATTGGGAAAGGTCAAACCAAAAACTTCGCGTTTCAAGCCTGGATGATTTAAATGATAATAACGGCGTATGACTGGCCCCAATCCAATGGCATGAACCCATCGAATCAGTCTAAAACTCACATGGTGAATTTTTTCTGGGTCAAAAAGAAAAAAAATCGGTCTGAGTAGCCTTTGATACATAGTGGGAAATTCAATACAAAATTAGCATTAAAAGCACTAATTTTACGGGAGATTTGAGATTTTTTAACTGGTTCAATCCGACCGTTTAAACTAAAGCCATATTCATGATTTCAAAACCACACCTCATCGACCGATTCATACGTTATGTGACTACGGACACCGAGAGCGACCCCAATTCATCGACCACCCCCAGCACTGAAAAACAATGGGATTTGGCAAAGGCACTCGTCCAAGAGCTCAAAGACATCGGGCTTAGTGAGGTTACCATCGATGACAATGCCTATGTAATGGCCACCTTACCCAGCAATGTCGATCATCATGTACCGACCATCGGCTTTATTTCTCATTTCGACACATCACCAGATTTTACAGGCGCTAATGTACGTCCTCGAGTCATTGAACACTACGACGGTAAAGATATCGTACTCAACAAAGAGGAGAATATTGTTCTCTCGCCAAAAGAGTTTGAGGACCTCCTGTTGTATGTGGGTAAGACCTTAATTGTAACCGATGGCACCACCCTGTTAGGAGCCGATGACAAAGCGGGAATTACAGAAATTGTCTCGGCCATGGAGTACTTGGTTCAGCATCCAGAAATCAAACACGGCCCCATAAAAGTAGGCTTTACCCCCGATGAGGAGATTGGTCGAGGCGCTCACAAATTTGACGTGGCAAAATTTGGCGCCGACTGGGCTTACACCATGGATGGCAGTCAAATTGGCGAATTGGAATTTGAAAATTTCAATGCGGCAGGAGCCAAAGTAAGTTTTAAAGGTAAAATGGTTCATCCCGGGTATGCTAAGGGCAAAATGGTCAACAGCATGTATCTGGCGCAAAAATTCATCCAGGCCTTACCCGCCCATGAAACTCCAGAACTCACCGATGGTCGTGATGGATTTTACCATTTGCATCACATGGCTGGCCAGGTGGAACTGACCGAATTACACTACATCATTCGCGATCATGACACGCAACGATTTGAGGAGCGCAAACAACTCATGCACCAAGTCGCCAAGGATTTGAATAAAGCCCTGGGAATTGAACGTGTCTCGGTTGAAATTAAAGACCAGTATTTTAACATGCGTGAAAAAATTGAGCCCATGATGCACATCGTGGACTTGGCTAAAGAGGCCATGGAAACTGCTGGCATAACCCCTATTATTAAACCGATTCGCGGCGGAACTGATGGTTCTCAACTTTCGTTTATGGGACTCCCTTGTCCCAATATTTTTGCTGGGGGGCATAATTTTCACGGCCGCTATGAGTACGTCCCTGTGGAGAGCATGCTCAAAGCCACTGAGGTGATTGTGAACATCGCTCAGATGGCGGCTAAATAATGTGAATAAAATATTTTAACTAACTTAAAGTACGTATCAATAAACTTATACTGATGATATTAAAATGTCGTTTTTTCTTTTCTTTCATAATGGTGTCCATGATCCTTCAGACCTCATTAACTCATGCGCAACAAACATATCAACTCGATTGGGGATTTAACATCAATGGGGCCAATGCATCACTGACCATAGAACAAGGGGACACCGTTGAATGGACCTGGATTGATACCGGTCAGCACAATGTCATCAATACAGCTAATGCTGTTGAGACATTTGATAGTGGACTTTTACAGGGCGTTGGGACGACCTTTTCACATACATTTACTGAAATTGGCGTGAACGATTACGAATGTTACCCGCACAATGGCAATATGTTTGGCACCATAACCGTGACTGCGCCCGCCTCTAACGACTTTTATCTAGCGCCTAATGGGGTCACTTGTATGTGTCCAAATGCTGCTGTTGGGGATTCTGGTGATCCAGGAAATGGTATTGTATACACCAAAAGAACTAGAAATCAAATTACGCCGCAAAATGCCGCAACAACTTGTACAAGTGGCATCACGGATATGGGAGGATTATTTAATCAAGTTATCTTTAACGAAGATATCAGCAGTTGGGATGTCAGTAATGTTATTAACATGAGTCAAATGTTCGCCGAATCTTTCGCATTTAACCAGCCACTTGGTTTTTGGGATGTAAGTTCGGTAACCAACATGAACGGAATGTTTTTCATGGCAAGTGCCTTTAATCAACCGATTGGGGATTGGGATGTCAGCCAAGTTACAGATATGACCTCTATGTTCAATGAAGGTTCATTCAATCAACCCATAAATAATTGGAATGTATCGAATGTCACGCAAATGTCCGCTATGTTTTATTTCAACGCAGCCTTCAATCAACCCCTAAATTCATGGGATGTT
>WTIY01000174.1 GCA_011525065.1 Flavobacteriales bacterium | reverse complement strand
CAGAACAGCCCTTTGTTTTATCGATTAGCCAGCATTAGCGACACCTTGCGAACGGCCAAACTGCCCTCTGAATTGTTGACCCAAAAACAGCGCGTCATTCGTGTGAGAATCGGTCGCCCAATTGGAATAGACGACCAAAAAGAACATCAAACGCTCGAGGCGTTTACTGAGTTTTTGCGCAAGAAAACCTATGTGCTCTCTAATCCTTATCAGAAACAGCCACTGTTAAAACAATTGCCATCGGCCATTAAGCTACCAAAGTCCCCAAAATCAATAGAGGGCGCCGTGGATCCGGAACTGATGGCCCAGGAGGTGAAGGCGCTCAGATCAGAGTCAAGTCGATTGCTTGAAAGCAAGAATTATGAGGTGTTTTTGGCAGACCCTCAACAGATCCCATACGTCTTGAAGGAGATTGGACGCCTGCGCGAAATTACCTTTAGAGAGATTGGCGAAGGCACCAACAACTCAACAGATTTGGATGAATTTGACGGGTACTATCAGCATTTGTTTTTATGGGACAACCAGGCCTTAAAAATCGCGGGGGCTTATCGCATGGGCTTAGGCCAGAAGATTTTTAAGCGCTACGGCATCGATGGTTTTTACTTGCAAAAACTTTTCAGATTCGATTCAGAATTGCATGACTTCATGGCTCAATCAATTGAGATGGGCCGCGCTTTTGTGGTTAAGACCTACCAGCAAAAACCCATGCCGTTGTTCTTACTCTGGAAAGGTATTGTGCACACCACGCTGCGTTTTCCCGACCACAAATATTTGATTGGCGGAGTCAGTATATCCAATAAATTCTCTGAATTCAGCAAAGGCTTGATGATTGAATTTATGAAGTCAAATTACTACGACCCTTACTTGGCTCAATACGTGAAGCCAAAAAAGGAGTATAAGGTCAAACTCAAAGACGACGACAAAGACTTTATTTTTGATGCTACCGAGGCAGATTTAAACAAGTTTGATAAGATTATTGATGAGGTAGAGCCAGGGAGCTTAAGACTGCCGGTCTTACTCAAGAAATACATCAAACAGAATGCAAAGGTCGTGGCCTTTAATGTAGATCCCCTCTTTAACAATGCCATAGACGGTTTAATGTACATACGCATTGCGGATTTGCCCGAGAGCACCGTGAAACCCGTAATGGAAGAATTCCAGGCCGAACTCGAACGTCAGCATCAAGAGGCAGGAACAGAACCTAGCGATTGATCGGGAATTCTGCTTGTATTTTACTTACAATCACCTGAGCTAATTTTTCTTTGCTCTGGACCGTCCAGCCCGCAATGTGTGGTGAGAGAATGACTTGATCCATCTCCAAGAGCATTTTTAAGGCCTCGGGAGGTTCTTGACTGAGTAATTTTTCAAATGAACTGTGCTCGTATTCAAGTACATCAAGTCCAGCCCCCAATACTTTACCCTCTTTAATCCCTTGGACCAGGTCCTTAGTGACCACAGATCTTCCGCGAGCCGTATTGATGAAGTAAATGTTGTGGGCAAACTGATTGAGGAAATTTTTGTCCACCATCCCTTTGGTTTCAGGGGTCAGCGGGGTGTGTAGACTCACGACTTGTGCCTTTTTGAAAAGCTCCTCCAGTGGGACTTGCTGAGCGTTTTTATCGCCAACCCCAGGTATGATGTCGTGACACAAGACGCGACAATCAAAACCGCGTAAGGTACGAGCAAAGGCCCTACCCATATGCCCATAACCAATAATTCCAACGGTCATTCCAGAGAGTTCATGACCCCGATTGGACTCTCGGGACCATTGGCCTTGACGTAACTGTCGATCAGCGCGATTGAGATGATTCAGGAGGTTTAACAACAGTGCCAGAGCGTGTTCGCCTACCGCCTGACTGTTGCCTTCAGGAGCACTGATGAGTTTGATGCCTTTTTCTTGGGCATAAGTCGTGTCAATGGCGTCGAGACCAGCCCCAACGCGGGCGATAAATTTTAGATTTTTCGCAGCGTCCAAAAACTCACGATCGATGAAGATTCTGCTGCGGATGACCACCCCTTGATACTGATCGATGAGGCCTAAAACTTCCTCACGACTCAGGTCAAATCCTTCTGTATTGGTGTATCCCGATCGTTCTAGGGTTGACCACAAAACGGGATGGTTCTTATCGATGTGCAGAATGTTCATGATCAAGGATTAAAAACCGAGGATGATTTTGGCGATCAGGAAGTACACCAAAATACCAAAGACATCGTTGCTCGTGGTGATAAAAGGCCCGGTGGCAACTGCCGGATCCACGCCTTTTTTATCGAGGAGCATGGGCACAAAGGTCCCGATGAGTGCAGCAATTAAAATGACCACAACTACGGCAATACCAATGCTAATGGACTCTAAGTATGAGGTTTCAAAAAATAAATGACTAAAGATCAAAACTATGAAGGCAATACTCAGACCATTGATTAGGGCTAAAATGGTTTCCTTGACCAATCTCGAGGCGATGTTGCCTTTGAGGGTGTCGTTTGCAAGACCCTGAACGACAATGGCACTCGATTGCACCCCGACATTACCTGCGGTTGCTTGAATCAGTGGCACAAATAAGAACAGGTTGGGAAAATCAATCAAAATAGTCCCGAAGCCTTCAATGATGCTCGCAGCGCCAATACCCCCAAACATCCCAATAAGCAACCAGGGCAACCGGGCTCGTGTTAACTTGCCCACACTGTCATCTGCCTCTACATCGGCACTAATCCCCGCAGCCATTTGGTAGTCTTTTTCTGCCTCTTCGCGAATGAAATCCACAATGTCATCAATGGTAATGCGCCCCAGCAATACACCCCCTTCATCGACCACAGGAATGGCTTCAAGATCGTATTTCTGCATGATGCGCGCGACTTCTTCTCCATCGGTATTGTCGGTGACAAAGTCTACTTTTGGAATGTAAACGTCAGCGATGCGCGCCCTCTCAGGGGCGGTCAAAAGGTCTTTTAGCGGAAGGCGTCCCTTGAGTACATCGTCTTTATCCACCACGTAAATCGAATGGACTCGGGTTACGTTCTTGGCCTGGCGTCTCATCTCCCGGATGCAGCCAGCAGTGGTCCAGGTGTCTTTGACTTTGACGAGTTCTTTGGCCATAAGCCCACCAGCGGTGTCCTCGTCGTATTTCATCAGTTCAACGATGTCTGCGGCGTGCTCCTCATCTTCAATGCGATCGATGACCTGGCGCCGTGTGTCGATATCGAGTTCAGAAACGACATCGGCGGCATCATCCGTATCCATTTCTTCGAGCTCTCTGGCAATTTCATTTGGAGAAAGACGGTCTAGAATTTTTTCCCGCACGTCGTCATCTAACTCCATCAGGGCTTCAGAAGTCACATCGCTTTCGAGGGCTTTGACCAGATAGGTGGCTTGATCGATTTCTAGAGCATCCAAGACTTCGGCCAGATCGGCAAAGTGGAAATTGCCCATGAGCTGTCGGATGGCCTTGCGCTTTTTTTGCGCCACCAACTGCTCTACATTTTCTAAGAAATCAGGAGTGAGTTGAAATGCCATCGCTTTCCATTTTTTGGGTGAGCGTAATGAATTCCGCAACAGACAATTGTTCCGGACGCCTAGCAAAGATACTATCTTCTTTGATTTTTTGTGAGATATTGAAGATTTTTAAGCTGTTACGCAGGGTTTTACGCCGCTGTTGAAAGCTGGTTTTGACCACTTTAAAGAAGAGGGATTCATCGCAAGAAAGTCTGTGATTTGGATGACGCTTTAAGTGCAAAACCCCTGAGTCTACCTTTGGTGGTGGGTGAAAAACTCCTGGAGGAACTGTGAATCGATATTCTGCCGCGTAAAAGGCCTGAGTCAACACCGAAAGAATGCCGTATATTTTACTGCCCGGTTGGGCGCAAATACGCTGGGCGACTTCTTTTTGGAACATCCCAGAAAACTCAGGAATTTGGTCCCGCCACTCAAGGGTTTTAAAGACGATTTGTGAGGAAATATTGTAGGGAAAATTCCCGATGATGGCAAAGGGACGATCCTGGAATAGTTCTTTAAAATCTATGGCCAAAACATCACCATAGAGGACCCGCAGTGGGGTTCCAGAATAATGGGCCTTGAGGTAATCCACCGATTCTTGATCCAAATCAATGGCGGTCAAGGCAGCAGGTTGATCCACAAGATATTGCGTCAAAACCCCGGTCCCAGGGCCGATTTCTAGAACATCGTCATAGCCCTGTCCGCTCAGTAGCTCCGCGATGCGTTGAGCAATCCTGGTATCCTTTAGGAAGTGTTGCCCGAGATGTTTTTTTGGGGTGACCTTCATCAGAATTCTTTTATCACATCGAGCTCTGTGCGAAACGCAATGAATTTTCCAGCAAAAGGGAGGCTCTGTCCGCGCATGCGCTCGGCATCTTCTCTGTAGTAGCGCTGTAACACCTCTTGATTTTGACAACGATATTGCACCGAGTAAGTCGGGCCCCCTAAATCTTGATCTGTAAGCACTTTGGTCATAAGCGCCCCAAGGAATTTTCCGGTCTTCAGCATGCCTGGTATGTGATCGTCTTGCATCCACTGAATCCACTCAGTTTCAATCTCGGGCTCTAGGGTAATGGTCACATTGTAAATGTACATGGTCTCAGTTGATTTGATCGCCCCGCAATTGGCGGTATTGATTCTGTGCTGCCACAAAATAGATGCTGTCGGGATGATTAAAAATAATGTTTTCCAAATAGGTTTTGGCCGTTTGCGGGTCGTTGTAAACCTGAATCATGAGTGTAGCCAATTCAAATAAGGCGTCGTCTAAGTGAACGCTTTCGGGGTAATTGTCAATGAGATTCTGCCAATAATTTTTAGCAGCATCTGTTTGGCCAATGGCCAGGCTGGTCTGGCCAAGGGTGTGCAAAACATCATCGGCAAGTCGATCTAACTTGGGGTCGTTTTGAAGTTCCTGCAGGGCAGTTATGGCCTTTTTATATTGCTTTTGATGGATCAATAGTTCTGCTGCCGCATATTTTTTCAAGGCTAATTGAGTGGTGTCTTCCAGGGTGTTTTCATTGATCAAAACGTGGAGCGCAATGGCGTCATTGGCCATTTTTTGAGAGGTAGAGGACTTCAATATTTTTAATTGAGTTTGCGCCCAGTCAAAGTCTCCCCTAAAATAACTGGTTTGCGCCTCTTTGAATTTTGCCGCTTGAGCCAAGTCGTCATTTTTCAGCGCACTTTGCACTAAAGCATAATTCACCAAAGCTTCGTTATAGCGCTCATTAAACACTAAAATGTCCCCTAACAACAGTCGAAATCGCCCCTGGGAAAAGGGCTTTGTGGCCGTTTCAGCAGCCTGATTCAATTGCGAGATTGCCCTCTGGGACGCTCCGAGTTCAAAGGCCAAAAATTCACTGTAATCCAAAATCAATTGAGTTTGATCCAGCTGTGGAAAATCGTCAAGGAGCTTTTGATACGCTGAGTCTATTTGATCCATGCTAAGTATCGCTGACACTCGTTCAATGCTCAAAATCTCAATGGATACACTCAGTTGAATCCGTGGATCTGCAGCGACACTAAGGACATATTCATAGATGGTTTTGGCCATGGTAGACTGCTGGTCTAAATGTGCCGCATGAGCCAAATTCCTGAGACTTTGGAGATTGTTACCCAGTCTGAGGTAGATCGCTTTTTGTTGGATAAAAGCCTTGGCGTATTCTCTCTGTTGGACAAAAAGCCAAGAAAGAAGATCGTTGTAAAGCGGGTCTTGATTTTGCGACAAGCGATTTAAAAGCGCGTTTTTTAGAAGAACATTCCCACGATTGTCTTTATCTGTGGTAACATAAGTTTCTAAGTATCGCTTGATGCTTGGAATGAATCTCGGGGTGGTCTCCATCAAGCTGAGGTAGGTCTCAAACATTGGGGCTAAATCTCCTAACTCTCCATATACTCGTGCGAGTTGTAGCCGGTAGTCTTTGTCACGGTGACGCTCCATAACCCCTGTGTAGAGGTTTTTTGCGTCATTTAGCAAACTCAGATCGGTAAGGGCTTTGCCTATAGAAATGGTGTAATTGGGCTGCTGAAAAGCAAACTGAACCCCACGGTCAATATACCTCTGGGCCGAATCTACCAGGCGTTGTTTGTTAAAATTATCCCCCAAAGCGATGTAGTACAATGGGTAAACACGGGTTTCACCAAGTCGTGACTTGAGCAGTCTTTCTGCCTCAGAAAACTGACTGAGTTGTTGGTAGGTTTTGACCAGTCCTAAAACATATTTGGGTTGACGGGGCTGATTTTCAACCAAGCGTTGATAAATGATTAGGGCCTTATCGTACTGGCCCTGATCAAAGTAATTTTCGGCCAAAGCGGCCTTTTGTGCCCGCAGCGGGACATGACACAGTACACTGATGAAAATCACGACCAATAATCTCATGGCCTAAAGATACCATAAGTCACCGGATGTATGCCCCGTGGTTTAAAAAACCTTAAGCGTCTGGTGAGGGGATGAGATCAAATCCGCAATAGGGCACTAGGGCCTTAGGAATTTTGATGCCCTCTGGTGTTTGGCAATTTTCTAAAATGCCTGCCATAACTCGCGGAAGGGCCAACGCACTCCCATTTAGGGTGTGGGCCAGCTTGTTGCTGCCATCGGTGTCTTTAAACCTCAATTTCAAACGATTGGCTTGGAAGGTCTCAAAGTTTGAGACGGACGAAATTTCCAACCAGCGATCTTGAGCCGTAGAAAAAACCTCAAAATCGTAAGTAAGTGCAGAAGTGAACCCGAGGTCTCCCCCACAGAGCCTCAATATGCGATAGGGTAATTCTAGGTCTTTTAGGATTTCTTGCACGTGTTTTACCATGCCATCCAAAGCCGCATAGCTGTTTTCGGGATGTTCGATGCGCACGATCTCTACCTTATCAAATTGATGTAATCGATTTAAACCACGCACGTGAGCGCCATAACTTCCCGCTTCTCTTCTAAAGCAAGGGGTGTAACCGGTACAACAAACAGGCAGTTCGCTGTGATTTAACAAAACGTCGCGGAACAAATTAGTCACGGGGACTTCAGCCGTGGGGATTAAATACAAATTATCACCTGTAACATGATACATTTGTCCCTCTTTGTCGGGCAATTGACCGGTGCCAAAGCCAGAAGATTCATTGACCAAATGCGGCACTTGGTATTCGGTATAGCCCGCTTGGGTATTTTTGTCTAAAAAATAAGCGATGAGCGCACGCTGTAACCGCGCCCCATAGCCTTTGTAGACAGGAAAGCCCGCTCCAGTGATTTTGACCCCGAGTTCAAAATCAATCAGGTCATAGTTTTTGGCCAGTTCCCAGTGGGGCAAAGCCCCTTGATGTAACTCAGGGATGGTCCCCTCTTGAAGCACCACCTCATTGTCCTGATCACTGCTGCCATCAGGCACCAGTTCATGGGGTAAATTGGGGATGGTCCACAGCACCTCTTGAAGGCTTTGGCTGGCAGCGTTGAGCTGCTCCTGGAGGTCTTTGGCTTTAGTCTTGAGCTGAGTGGTTTTTTCTTTGAGCAAGTTGGCTTTTTGGTGTTCGCCTTTTTGAAAGAGCTGCCCGATTTCTTTAGAAAACGTATTGGATTGGGCCAGTGTCTCATCCAATTGGGCTTGTGTGGCACGCCTTTGTTCATCCAATTGAAGTGCGCGCTCAATGGCTTGGCTCGCGTCAAATCCTCTTTTGGCCAATGCCTTAATGCAGTCGGCTTGTTGCTCTCGAATCTGGGATATCTGTAACATTTTGCTCTGTTTGGCGGCTCAAATTTAGCGAAAAATAGGTGCTTTTACCCCTCGATTCAGACACTTTGTGTCTTTTGGTTTAAAAAGGCGCAGGCAGGATCCAATCGTGGTGGCGCCATGGATCCCAGGCTTGCTTGGTCAAATTGACACTGGGGTCAATCATGGGACTGAAGTCACGCCCGTTCACGCTCACCTTGCTTTTAGCAAAAACCCATACTTCTCGGTCTTTTTCTGCCTCAATGGCTCGGATTCTTTGGGCCATTTGCCAGATAAAATCTGGATGTGAGGCTAACATTCGGTGTTGTTTTTGGGTGACCAAATCGCGGATGGGGTAGATCGATTTAACCCCAGTACCAGGCTCCATGACATAAAAGGTTACCAGGCCTTTTCGGGCCCTTAGCATCATGCGCCAACTCAACCTATGCCCTTCTTCAGTCCACAACACCTCGCCCTGGATGGCATAGTGCCTTAGCGGGAGCAGGAGTTGGATCACCAAGTACAAGACAATCAAAGCGGGAATCCATTTGACGGGAGTCCAGAGTTGGCCTGTAGTGCCGGAGGCTGTTGATTTATGATTTGGCCGGGAGGTTTGCGCTTCGGCATACGCCCGGAATCGCTGATCAAAAGGCTGAATAAGCCAGTTAAATCGGTGCCTCAGGGTGTCGGAAGAAAAGAAAAATAAAGCAAAAGCGATGCTCATGTAAGGAAAGATCCCGATCTGAAACACCACCGAATTGAACAAGTGGAACCCTAGGGACAGCACAAAAGCCAGAACCCTTGTTTTGCGCCATAAGAGAGCTGGAATGATTAAGGCATCAAATAAAATTCCTCCCCAAATCAGTGTTTTTTGAAGCCAAATTTCCTGAAGCCATGATCCGATCAGAACATAGTTCTTTTTGCCTTCCATAAATAAAGCGATCACGCTCCCGTCGATCCAGTCGGGGTAGCATTTGGCCCAAGCGGCATAAGTAAAGATGATCCACATTTGTCCCACAAACAGCAATTTAACCCATAAAGGCATGGTTTGGATTCGATCTTGCGCCCTCAAGGCATCCCAGGATAAATCCTTGGCGCTTGGGGTGAATACCATGAGCCACGAGAGCAAACACAGCAGGTAATAATGATTGTTGTAGGCTGATTTTTGCATCAAGTAAGTGCCGGTCCAAAGCAAGGCAAAGAGCAGCATGCTCCATCGGTAGCGATAGCCCATCATGACAGCCAGTCCGCAAAGCCCCATCAGGCCATAATAGGCGTACATTCCATAACCGGGTAGGGGTTGGAGCCACTCAAACCCGATAAAATTAAAGGTAAAGTCGGGTTCTATCAGTACCTCTTTGACCCAGCCTGTCACGATGGCGCCAAAGGATTCCAAAGCGATGAGTAAGCCAAAAATGACTCTCCAGAGCACAAGGCCAATGTTGTCGATGGGTTTAAACCAATTTATATGCATCATTGGAGATCATGAATCTGGCCTGTTCTATGTCTTTTGAAATGGCGAGTTTTAAATCTTTGAGTTCATCAAAAACTCTTTGGTCTCTGATGCGCCCCAGTAGCGAGAGCGTCAGGGTTTTGCCATAAAGATCTGCGTCCCAATCTAAAAAATGGGTTTCTACACGCTGAGCAACCCCACCCACGGTTGGATTCGTGCCGATATTGGTCACTCCAAAAATGGGTTTGCCGTCAATCACGCTATGGCTCAAATAAACGCCTTGCTTGGGCAGCAGTTTATAGTCCTCGGCGATGAATAAATTCGCAGTAGGGTAGCCGATGGTTCTACCGATGCTTTGGCCGTGAACCACCTGACCAATCAACGAGTAGGACGCCCCCAAGGATGCATTGGCCGTAAGGATATCGCCCTGCTCGAGTGCCTTTCGGATTTTGGTTGAACTGATTGCGACTTGATCGAGCTCTTGGGCGGAAATTTCCTCAACCTCAAAGTCATAGACTTGACCAAATTCCTTTAAGTCGTCAATATTAGCGGTTCTGTTTCGACCAAAACGATGATCGTAACCAATGATGATTTTTTTTGCCTTTAGCTGATTGACCAAGAGGTCTCTGACGTATTCTACAGGGGTTAATCTCGAGAATTCTTGAGTGAACGGATGGACAATTAAGTGGTCGAGACCAAGGGGTTCTAAATGATTGATTTTTTCCTGTGGTGTGTGGAGTAATTTTAGTTCGGTTTGTTTTTGAACCACCATTCTTGGATGAGGGAAAAAGGTCAGCAGGACTGAATTTAAATCACGCGCTTTGGCTTGGTTCACAACTTTGTTCAAGATGGCCCTATGACCTAGGTGAACCCCATCAAAGGTGCCAATGGTAACAACACTTTGACGATCGGGCTTGAAGGATTCTGCGCCTTGATGTAATTGAATTTTATGAGCCATTAAATGCGTTCATGGTTTGTGTCATCCCGCTTAGTCCGAAGGAGGGGATGATTTCCAGGGATATGTTCAGCCGTTCAGGCATTAAGGCGTCTTCTTCTTCAGACCACTGTCCCAGTACGTAGTCAACCTGTTTGCCTTTACTGAAGCTGTTGCTGATGCCAAATCGAAATCTGGGGTAATGGGTGGTATTTAAGACGCTTTGTATGTCCTTCAAGCCATTGTGTCCTCCGTCACTGCCCTTGGATTTGAGTCGAATGCTGCCAAAAGGCAAATTCAAATCATCGGTAATCACTAACAATTGATTCGGGGTCAATTTTTCTCGCGTTAAATGATGTAAAACCGCCTTGCCGCTGAGATTCATGAAGGTGCTCGGTTTGAGTAAGACAAAGGTGCGTCCTTTGATTTTGTATTCTGTCCGATCGCCTAGCTTTACGGTCTCCCATTTGAGCTGGTGATGCGCGGCAAAGTGGTCTAAAATGCGAAAGCCGATATTGTGTCGCGTATGGGTGTACTCTGCCCCGATGTTGCCTAAACCCACTATGAGAAACTTTTTCATGGACGCTAATCTCTGTCTCTTATAC